>JAQCKL010000047.1 GCA_027592485.1 Cyanobacteriota bacterium | reverse complement strand
CTTAAGAGATGCGATGGAGCACGTTCTCAAGGTGGTAACGTCTTAACCTAAGTGGCGACGGCTATATTTCAACGTTTCCCTGCAGCGGTGCGCCTTGGATATGCCCCGCTATGGGGGGGAGCTTGATCGTTGCCCTGATCTAAAGTCTCGGCTAGAGGAAAGCTGGCCCCGCCTGGCCCCCCGCCCCCTAATGGGCACAGTTGCATCGGGATCAGGTCGCCGCGATCGCTCAGGTGGCCGCAGGCGCTAAAACTCCGTTGGTGGTGGCAGGGGATTTGAATGCATCGCCATGGTCCTTTGCCCTGCGGGATTTGATAGCCCAGGCCAACCTGCGGGATGCGCGACGGGGCTTTGGGTTGGCCAAAACCTGGCATCGCTTCCCCTACCCAAGCTTGATGCTAGATCATGGGTTGGTGTCGCCGGAATGGCACGTGATCGGCTATCAGTAGGGATCTCAGTGGGTCTGACCCTGAGCCCCTAATTTTGGATTTGAAGCGGCTGAGTACGACGATCCCCTGAGGCGCATCGATTAGGGGGCCGCTTTTTGCAGCTCTGCCTCTAGGGAGCGCAAGAGGATCTGGGCCTCCTCGTAGGGCGTGGTGCCCGATTCAATCTTCTTTAACTCATAGATAATGGATTGGACCTCGCGGGCATAATCCCCTGGGCTCATCTCTCCAGAGCGGCCCCACAGGTTGGTGTTACGACTTTGGGCGATATCCCAAGCCGCCACTGCAGTTTTCTCGACGGTTAGCTTGCCCTGCACAATCCCCAGATTATTGGTGTATTCCGCCAGCATGGCTTGGGCTTCATCGTAGCCCGCATCTTCCGGCGCAATTTTCTCCAGGCGATCAATCGCCTGCTGCCAAAGCCCCATAAAGCGCTGCCAATTTTCCTGACTATGGGGGGGATTTTGGGCCTCGGTCGATGCGGTCCAGGCAAATTGTTTGGCGGCATCAATAAGGGTGCTAGAGCGGCTGCCCCCAGCTAGCAGCCCAGCCACCTGCTCAAAATCACGACCGTAGGCATTTAGCTTGGTTTGGGCTTGGCGACCCGCCAGGGTTTCGGCGGGAATCTCGTTGAGCTTATCCATCCCGGCCTGCCAAGCGATCGCCGCCGCCGTTTTTTCCTCAGTGGTTGGGGCCGCCTGGTATTGGGCCTTAGCGGCATCCACCTCGCTGGTGCCTTGATCCAACAGCGTAAAGGCATTTTGCTCTTGGAAGATTTTTGCCTCCATGCGCCCAACGGCCTTGCGAGCCGCCTGAAACTCATCCAGGGTAAACCGCCAGGTGCAGCCCGCAAAGGTGCAGTAGGTTTTCGGAAAATAGCCTAAAAACCAAACCGGTAGACGATCCAGATGCTTTTGGGCTTGGGTAACCTTGTCAACCCCCAATTCAATATCCTGGGTGCTGGTGGCCTGGTTCACCAGTTGATCGGCCTGCTCCACCAGCGAAATCGCCTGGCGATAGCTGTGGTCCATGGAGATGTAGCTGGGCAGCAACACAATCGGGGCCACCCTGGCGACGGGCCAGCGAATCATTGGATAGGGCAAGTTCAGCACCCAAAGTCCCCCCGCCGATACCGTCAGGCCCAAAAGGGCGGTTTTGATTAGCCCAAATTTACCCATGCTGCTTCGATTCGCGCGAGCGGCTTTGTGCAAGACGGCCTCTTTAAATTCGGGAAAGATATCCTCAATGGCTGCTTTGATTTCCCCGTAGGTGAGGGGCGTCCCCTCCTGCAGCGTGAATTTGGTCAGCCGCCTTAAGACAATATCGCGACGCACTTCTTCAAGGGGGCCTTTGACCAGCCGTTTCAGCTCGTCTGCCAGGAGGGTATAGGCGCGATGATTCAGGCGGGGCATAAAAAAGTAGGAGGTGTAGCGTGCACATGATGCTCAGTCTGCCCGAACGCAACCCCAAGGTTAACGTGCAGGGCTTTGATCCCAGCTTCCTTGCCTTTCTACTCCTGCCGACAGCCGCTATAGAATGACCCGTTGGCTCTTTACCCATTGCGGCGATCGCGCAAATCCCTAGCTTTTTTGGTCAGCTCTTTGAAATAATCGGTTTCGGTGATTTCCGCCACCTGTTGCTCTTTACGGGCCTGATCAATTTCGATGGTGAGTTCGGCCACCTGGCGCTTGAGCCGTTGCTCCCGCTGGTAGACCTGCTTGGCCATATTTTGAAAGATGCGGGCCAATTGACCGATTTCGTCAGGGCGGGACTTGACCGCATCCAGCACGGATAGCTCAAACTCGCCATCTTCAATGGCGGCAGCCGTATCGGTAATCACCAGGACGGGGCGCACAATCTGACGGGCAATCAGATAAACCACCGCTACCAAAATTCCGGCAGCCCCTAAACCAATCGCAAAAATCTGCCATGCCAACTGCTCCGCTGGGCGGAAGGCTTCCTTTTGGGACAGTTCAGCGAACAGGGCGACGTTATTGCCATTGAGCCATTTGTAGACCCCGATCACCGGCTCACCCTCATAGTTCTTGTAGAGGCTCTCCCTGTTGATGCCAATCATGGCGGCATCAATGCCTTCGCTAGAGGCACTGGGGGCCAGCTCTAAGGTGTCGGCGGCGTCTGCCAGGGGCGGTGAGGTCGCAGGGGTATCAGGGGTAGAGGGCAGCACCTCATTGGGGGTAGAAGCGCCAGCAGCGGTGGGGCTTGACGCAGCGGTGGAAGGCGATGAGATGTCAGGATCCGGAATCGAGGCGTCTGGAACCGGCACTGTGGGGGTAGTCTCACTCCGGTTGCCAGACAGAAAAACGCTGCGGTTGTTAATCCGCTGGACCAGGTAGGTTTCTCCCGTTGCGCCTAAGCCGGCCCGTTGCCGAATCAACTGATCAATTGCATCTAGGCTCAAGGTGATGGCGAGGACCGCCTTGCGCTCGGTATTTTGATCTAAAATCGGCGTCGCAAAGGTGATGGTGGGCTGCTGGGTAATCGGTGAGATGTAGATATTAGGAATCGCGTTGGCTTGATTGGGCTCAAAGTAGGTGGTGGGATTACCCAATCCTTTATAGATGCCAATCTGACTGGCATCGGTGGAAAAAATCACGATGCCATTTCTGAGAATATCAATGCCCTGGATATGGGTCTTAATATCGAGTACATCGCTGAAGTAG
Source organism: Cyanobacteriota bacterium (assembly GCA_027592485.1). Classification (GTDB taxonomy): domain Bacteria; phylum Cyanobacteriota; class Cyanobacteriia; order Phormidesmidales; family Phormidesmidaceae; genus PCC-6406. The sequence goes on along the minus strand of JAQCKL010000047.1, from coordinate 11,228 downwards.
GCGGTTAAGGCATTGATTTGCGCCGCAATATTGGGGCCAGCTTCCCCCTCAGCGGGGGCTTTCTGAATTGGCGGCAACATTGCCGAGACGGCATTAATGACCACGGGCGATCGCGCCAGAAAAACCGCCTCTCGCCGCTGGCTTTCAAACCACTGATTCAACTCAAATTCCTTCAGGGACACCGCGACATTCAGCCGAGCAAAAACCTCGGTTTGCAGGGATTCGCGGGCGCGGGTATAGGCACTGTAGGACACCAGACTAATGGTGACCAAGGACAATGCCGAGAAGGCGCTTACCAGCTGCGTCAGCAGACTTTTACGAAGAATATTCATCGTGAACGCTATTGCTGGTCAGGAACACCAGGTGGCCCCTCGGGGGCGGGGGAGCCGCTATCGGAGGACGGCAAGTCAGGGATCAAAGGGGGTGGCCTCCGGCTCAGCACCAAGGAAATTAGCGCTGTCAAGGTGAAGCCAATGGCCAAAATATTTCTGGTTACCCGACTGGCTGGTTCAAACACTTCTGCCTGATTAACCTCCACCAACAAGGCGAGATTATGACGGGGAGCCCAGCGGTAAACCCCGAGCACTGGCACCTTATCATAGTTCAGATAGAGGCCATCCCCACTGATCCCAGCCATGGCCTGATCGATACCCCGGCTACTGACCCCTTCGTCAGTAGGTTGGTTGTCTTGATCCGGATCATTCGCACCGTGAATGATTTGATTTTTGACGAGGGAAGCCCGGCCAACGGTATAACTAGCGCGGGACTCAATGTCGGCGATCGCCGGTAACTTTTGCAGGGGCGGAAACTCGCGAATTTGCTGATCCAGATTGCCGAGATCTAAGTCGATGGCTAAAACCCCCAAACGCTGATCCGTTTCATTCAACACTGGGGTGGCAAAGGTGATTTGCAGGGCTTGGGTGAGGGGAGAAATATAGATATTGGGGGTGACGTTGGTTTGTTTAGCCTCAAAGTAGGTGGTGGTATTTTGGATCGGCTGATATTGCCCTTCCCGTTGGGTCTCCGTGGCAAAGACCACAATGCCCCCACTGGTTAGCAAGGAAATTTCGGGCTGAGTTTCCCCAAACCCCTCCAGGGTTTCCAGATAGGCTGAAAAAATGGTGTAGGCCTTCAGAACCTCTGGATCCTGGGTGTTGCGGTTGGTCAGCAGGATTTCAATCTGGGGCAAAATCTCTGGGGCAGTGGCCGCCTCTAAAACCGCCTGCCGCTGTTGATCAAACCAGTCATCGAGTTGCTCTGATTGGGTATCTGCCACCTGCTCTAACGCGGCTAGGACCGGTGGACTGAGATGACTACGGAGGGCGACGTAGCTGCCAAAGGCGATCAAGCTCACCCCCGTCAGCCCAATCAGTGGAAAGTATCGTACCCAGTTCGCGGTCATCGGGGGATAAGCACCAGAGGAGAAGGGTGAATCGGGGGCCGCATCAGGATCAGTGGGCCGCATCAGGCGGCGCTTCCAATAGGTGAGGATGCCACCCACCAAGGGAACCGCAGGCATGCTGATCAGCCATAGGGGAGAAGGGGGGGGCGGTTGGTTGGGATCAATCGCTGGGGATTGATCGACCATTAACACGCGATCGCCCCAACCCATCTCTAAAGGGTGCCAAGGGGCCGCCCACAAGAGCCCCCAGGTTGGGAACGCCACCTGACCATTGCTGGGTTGCCCCTGTTCCGCCTGCAATTTCGCTACGGCAGCGGCGGTCTCAGCTCCATAGATGCCGTCGAGACTGGCGGTCGAGCCATATCCCAGATTGGCTAAGAGCAGTTGCAAGGTCTCAACGGCAGGCCCGCGATCGCCGATGCCTAGAACGGCTAGACCTAGATCAGCTTCTAGCGCCAAGGCCGGATCGGCTAAGGGCTGATCCGGCGGCGGGGCGATGGTTGCCCTTGCCGGTGCTATGCCGAAAACGACAGCGGCAGCGACGGGTAAACTCCACCCCAGTCCCATTAATAACTTTTGCCGCGATAATCGGCGATCAGCCTTGGGCCATCGTTGCATCTCCACCGTCCTCAGGTCGCACCCTCTTATCACCATAGCGGTCACCACCCCTTACATCTTTCCATGGGGTGTGATTGATGGTCAGGATGGCTGCTTACCTTAGCCATCAACTCTGACAGTTACCAAGTGCAAAATCCCCACAGCCAAAACGGCAACGTTAACAACAGCATCGCTGAGCTCATGCCGACGCAGGTCACGGCCAGCTCCCGATCCAGTTCATAGGTTTCGGCTAGCACCAAGGTGGCAAAGGCCGAGGGCATCCCCGCCTGTAACACCATCACTAACCGAGGTGGCCCAGCCATGCCCACTGCTGTTAAAACCATACCGACGACCAGCGGAATCAGCAGCATTCGCATACTCACCGCCGCCGCCGCCCGCTGCAGGTTCCCCCAAGAGCTGAGCTGCTGCAGTCGAATCCCCATCAGCACCAGGGATAGCATCACGATGGACCAGGCAAAACCATTCAGGCCCTGATCCAATAATTCTGGAAAGGGGACGGGCCTGAGGGCTAAACCGGCCACAAACGCAAGAATAGTGGGATTTTTGAAGAGTTCTTTGAGGTTCGAATACCAAGGTTTGACCGGTGTGCCGTCCGGTTGGTGGCCATACTGAGCCGCCAGAATCACCCCCACCACATAGGCCCCCAGGATGGTGCCCATCACGTCGTAGAACAAGGCCCAGCCAAAATAGTCAGGGCCTAGCTTCGGGAGCAATAAAACCACCGGAAACCCGATGTAGCCCGTATTGCCTAGCATGGTGGCGAGGGAAAATGTCCCTTGGGCGGGACGAGGCCAATCTGCCTGTTGAGGGCGAATCCAAAAGCGGCTGCACAATAGGGCCAAGGCCATGACCCCCCAGGCTACAACGGGGGCCATAAAGACGCCCCCTGACAAATCAGCCCGATGCAGGAAATTGACAATACTGAGGGGAACCCCCACCAGGAACAGAAAGCGCCCTAAGTAAGCGGGCAAGACCTGATGCAGGGGGCGTTTGGCTCGTTTTTGCACCCAGGACGAACTCAAGCCATAGCTAATCGCAGCCCCGACCAGGACAGCGGCACAGATGGGTAAATAGAGACGGAGAAGAAACCACACGGTGACAATTGCCCTGTCGACTGATGACAACGCTAGGGTAAACGGAAAGCCCCCTTGGCGCTTAAAACATCTCTTCTAGGTCAAGGGCCTTCGATCCGCCTTGTTCGAGTTGGGTCAAAATCACGCCCAATTGCCGCCAAACCAACCAGGCCATCAAGGCCGTTATGGGGGCACTGATCCCATAAGCGCCGCTGGCGGGGAAGCCAAATAACTGCACCCCTGAGGCTAAGAAGATGCAAGTACCGGCACAAATGCCGAAGTAAGGCAGTTGCAACGAGAAGCCGCGAATGGCCTGCAAGGATTGGGTGCGATCAGCCGCCCAGGCCTGGGTGGACTGTTGTAGGGTGGCGCTGAAGGATGAACCAGCGGCGATCGCGGCCAAAAAGCCAGCGATGAGCAAAACGTAGGGGGGTTGAGGGTACACCGAGCAAGAACCTCCGGTAGGGCCTTGGGAAAGGCAAAGAATTGTAAAGACGCCTTCCATTATAGAGGTCAGGGTACAGGCCTTTATCCCTAGAACCAGGATTTATAGCAGTCACTGGTACCTGATGGCATCAGTTCCAACCCGATCGCGGATGGCAGGGGAGGATTAGGGCAAAGGGGGCTAGAAACTGGATGGGCAGGGGCGGGGTTAGCGAGCCCCTTGGCTTGATGGCCACAAAGTATCAACAAAACCCCTACGGGTATCGTCTCTTCTGGAGATTCCCTCAGCCTTACCCCCTAGCGGTTAGCCGTGAGCGCTGTCATGGGAGGCACCCAGGTCTTGGCCTGCTCTAGGGAAGAGGACACCAAGGCTTCCCAGGCCGCCCCCAGTACCCGAGAGGGGGTAATGTCATCCTTAACCAAATTCCACAGCTTTTGCACCTCCGCTGTGCGTAGGCGGTTGTCTTCGGTGAGGGCTAACAGCAGCTGTTGGCGGAGGTATTGCCCCTCTTCTGAAAGCAGGTAGCTCAGCCCTAACCCAGCGGTGGGCAATAGATCAAAGCTGTCATCGCTGCGGGCAAACATCAACATATTTTCCAGCCGTTCCCATTGGAACTTGCCATCCTTAAACAGGACGTCCAGCAGGCGCTTACGCAGGGAGGGGGTTTCCCCCATCAGCAACCGCCGGGCCACATAGGGATAGGCAATGTCCACAATCCGAAAATCGGGATTGAGGCTCAGGGCTAACCCTTCTTGGGTGACCAGGGACCGAATAATCAGCGCAAATTTTGCCGGGACCCGGAAAGGGTACTGATACATCAGCTCCGAAAACTCATCGGTGATGGTCTTGAAGTTAAAGTCCCGCACCTTGGCCCCCAGGGCATTGCCGAGTACTGATTCTAGGGCAGGGATAATTGGACTGATATCCGTATCGGGGGTCAAAAATCCCAGATGGACAAAGTCTTCGGCCAAACGGACATAGTCTTGATTAATCAGATGGACCACCGCATCCACCAGGGTTTCCTTTAGGTCCTGGCTGAGCTGGTCCATCATGCCAAAGTCGATATAGGCCATGCGCCCATCGGCTAGGGCAAACAAATTGCCAGGGTGAGGATCCGCATGGAAAAACCCAAATTCCAGCAGTTGTCGAAGCCCGGTGGTCACGCCAATTTCGATCAGGCCATCGGTACTCAGCTCGGCTTGGCGAACCTGCTCGGTATCGGTGAGCTTGAAACCATTGATCCACTCTAGGGTGAGTACGTGACGGCTGCTCTGCGCCCAGTAAATGCGAGGGACGACGACCGTGGGGTCATCCTGAAAGTTGGCCGCAAAGGCTTCAGCGTTGCGCCCTTCATTCAGATAGTCAATTTCCTCAAAGAGCTTGATGCCAAATTCATCAATGATCAGGGTGAGATCGTGGCCCAGGTTGAGGGGCAAAAACTGTCCTAGCCAACGGGCAGCGAGGCGCATGACAAAGAGATCGCAGCTGAGGGTTGGCAAAAGATTAGGGCGCTGCACCTTGACCGCCACCTCTTCGCCACTGTAAAGGCGGGCGCGATAGACCTGACCCAAACTGGCGGCGGCGACGGGCTGGGGCGAAATAAAGGTATAGATCTCTTCTGGGGTGAGGCCCAATTCCGCTTCGATGATGGCGTAGGCCGTGGCGGTAGGAAAAGGCGGTAGCTGATCTTGCAGCTTAATCAGCTCGATCAAAAAGTCGGGACGAATGAGATCGGGGCGCGTGGAAAGGGCCTGTCCAACCTTGATAAAGGTCGGTCCTAGTTGGGTTAAGACATTGCGCAACTGGGCAGCTCGCTGGGCTCGGTGTTGCGCTTCTTTGCCCCGCCACACATCCCATCGACAAGCTAAGGCAAAGGTGCCCAGCAGCCAGACGACTTGCAGCGATCGCCACAATACTACCCAGGGACGGCGACCGTAATATCGGCCAATTTTTTGGGCGTCATACCGCTGAATATCAAGCACAAGCGCCTTCTCCCCTATGACGGTGAATCACTAAGTCCATCGATTGGCCAGATAGCCCTGCAGTAAGGGGGCAGCTATCGTAGCAGATTCTAATCGGCCCACTATTGCCTCCCTTTAAGCGCCCGAAGAGAACCAGAACGGTTGAGGGCTCTTAACAATAGTATAGAAAACTACAGATATAACCTTGGGATCGTAAGGGATCGTTACGTAAATCCCCTGGCTTTATCGATTGACTTAATTCAATGGTGCCCGTAGAAAAACCAGGGTCTCTCTATCTTGAGAAAAGGCTTTGATTGGGTTCTGAAGGGGAGTCCGTTAGCGATTATAGGGACACCCTTGGAGGATCGCCCATGGCTTCTCGGCCCGATCGCCCCCGCACCATACCCCTGTCCATTGATCCTGACCATCCTGACTTGTTGGCGGGTTTGGAGTTATGGCTGCAATTAGGGCTGCTATCCAACGCCCAAGTCATGCGGCTGAGTCGGGTTCACCTCGTGTGTACCTTGCCGGAGACACCATCGAGGGTAGCGGTCCCAGACCACACACGACCGAGCGCGATTCCCGGCCAGGTGCCAGCGGTGCCAGCGGCAAAAGTCGCCGTATCATCCCGTCGTTTCACCGGGCTCAATACCCTGATGGCGGAGTTCAGCATCGCCTGGCTGCTGCTATTGGGGGTGTTTTTGGTGGTGGTGTCCTCCATGGTGTTGGCGGCCACCCAATGGCAGTCGGTCTCGGCGGTGGGGCAGTACCTGATCCTGCTGGGCTACACCCTGGCCTTTTGGCAGGCTGGGCAATGGACGGCGCGGCGTGACCGTCTGCAAACCACCAGTCGCATGTTGCAGGTGGCCACCCTGCTGATTATTCCGATCAATTTCTGGATGATGGATGGCTTCCACCTGGGGCAAACGGGATTGGGGCTGGGGGTCGCTTTTCTGGCAGCCTTGGGCCTCTCAGGGGTAACCGCCCAACTGCTGCGGGATCATCCTCGGGGGGTGATGGCTAATGCCTGGGGGGTGAGCTGGCTCCATTGGTTATGGGGCTTTCCTGGTGGGGTTGGCCTGGCCGTCTATGGCGGCAGTCTGGGGACTGCATTGGCCTGGTACTGGGGGTTGCGGCGGGGAAAAACCGGGCTAGAGCGGCGGCGATCGCTCGCAGTGCTCCTCTCCATATTGTTCTTGATTGGGCGGGCCGCCCTCAGCGGGGCCGTACCGATCAATCAGTTGGGGCTACCGCTGGGGGCATTGGGAGCGGTGCTGGTGGGGCTCCAGCGCTATCGTCCCACCAGCACCGCTCCCAGTCGTTCAGGGCTGGCTGGGGTCGGTTGGCTGATGATCGCCGGGGGGTGGCTGATCACCGCCTTGACGCAAACCGGCCAGGGGATCGCCCTCAGCGGTCTAGCCCTCGGGTTGCTGGCCGGTCCCCTCCAGCGCCATTGGCGGCGGCGGGATCTCGGGCTCATGTTGCTTATTGGCTTTCAGACCTATGGGCAGCTGTGGCGACTCCCTTCCCGTTCCCTGAGAACAACCATGGCCAGCCAGATCAGCCATTGGCTGGGGGAATCCCTCAACGGCTGGCAATTGACGGGTTTGGGGTTATTTCCCTATTTACTGGGTTTGGTGGCCCTGGCCTGCTGGCTGCGATCGCGCCAGAAACCCGCTTTGGTGCAGCTCACCACGGCCCTAACCCTGGTGTTAGGGGGACTCGCGCTGCTGCCCGGTCTGGAAAGTCCGGCGGTGCGATCGCTCTATTTCCTCGCCTGGGGCCTCACCCTCATTGGGCTGTGGTGGCGGCGATGGGTGAATGCCCCCTGGCTGGCCTATCTCACCCATGGACTGGGGGTGATCACCGTACTGTCTGGCTTTGACTGGGGCAATCCCACTGCCAGTAGCGCCACCTGGACGGGGGTTTTGCTCGGCGGGGCAATTGCTGAAGGGGTATGGGTGCTGAAGCGCGGCAGTCGGGTCTGGCAGCAATGCAGTGAGGTGGCTGGATTGCTGCTCGCGATCGCCAGTTACGGCACCGGCTTAGCCACGATTGCCTTGTATCAGGACGTCCTGGGGGGCTACGGCGGCTTGCTGTGGATGGCCGTACCTATTCTGCTGATGGTGCTCAGCCATCGCCACCCCCGCCCCGAGGAGCGCCGCGTCGCCGCCTGGATCGGTCTCGGAGCTTGTCTGGCAGCTCCCCTGCTGGCCCCAATCATCTCTTGGGCGATGGTGCTGGGGTTTGCCCTGGCCGCAGCGATTGCCTTTGGCCTCAACCTTTGCCTCAAGAACCGTTGGGGGGCTGGGGTGACGGTGGGGTTGGTCTTGGTGGGGGCGATCGCGGCCCTCGATTGGTATGGCCCCCAAGAACCGGGGGGGATCTTTTCTGGCTTGGCGCTGTTGCTGTGGGGGCTATGGGGTATCCGGTTGGGATTGCAGGGCCGCCGCAGCCCTCTGATCAATGCCTATCGCTGGGCGTTGAATGGCGGCGGCATGCTGCTAGCGGGACTGATCTTGCTGGGCGGCACGGTGGGGATTGGGGTGCTCACCGCTGAAGCGACGGCGGTGGATGGGAGGTTCCTGCTGGCGATGGGGCTAACGGCGGGGGCGATCGCCTTTCGCCTCTGGCAAGCCCCCACCAACCTGGGCTATTTGGGATTCGCCTGGGGCATCGAGTTACTGCTACTGGGGATCTTCTCGGCCCAAGGCTGGTCGAGTTCAGCTTTAGCGGTGTGCCATGGCGGCTTAGGGCTGGCGACCCAACTGGGGGGAGATCTGGTGATGGGCCGCTACCAGAGCCGTTCGCCCTCACCGGTACGCAAGGGGAGCTGGGCATTGATTCCCCTCGGGTTTGCCGCTGCCGCCTGGTTGCAAACGCACGTCACCTTTACGGCGACGACGGGGCTCTACAGCTTGGTGGCGGCCTGTGTGGCGATTGGGGTGGGGCGACGGCATCGAGCCCTGGCGGTGCTGAGCTATGGCGGCATGGTGGCTCTCAGCTTTGGGGCCTATGAGCTGTGGTTTTACCAGCTTATGCAGGGGGAGGGAGGCCGTTGGGAAAATGGCTTAACCCTGCTGGCACTGTTGGCGGTGGCGATCGCTGGGCTCTATGGGCTCACTACCCGCTGGCTCCAGCTCTGGTGGCGCTGCCCTAGACGGGTGGTGCGCTGGATCGCCCATCTCCATTGGGGGCTGGGGTGTCTATTGCTGCTCCCCACCACCTTGGGTGAAGTGAGCAATCCGCTGATGCCGCTGTGGATGGCAATCGCCCTCGCCCTCATTGCCTATGGGGCTTGGCGGGGCCGCACCATTGGCCTTTGGATTGATGCCACCGTCGCGATCTTCGCGATCGCCTTTTTCTACAGCGTAAATCGAGGGATACCGGCCTTAGATCTAGGTGCATGGGCCGCGACCTTGGCGGCGCTGGTGGCGGCGCTGCTGTACTGGTTGCCTTGGGATCATTGGGGATGGGGATTACGGCCCTGGCGGCGATCGGCCTTGGTGCTGCCGGGGGTAATTGTGATTTTGACCGCAGGGGCGATCAGCATCCCCAGTCTCTTGGTGGTGGCCGGGTTCTATGGCTGGGTGTCGAGCCAGACCCGACGGATTCGGCTCAGCTATATCAGCGTATTTCTGGCGGATGGGGCCATTCTGGAATGGCTCCACGAGATCAACCAGTTCGAGCCCCTCTGGGGAATGGCCCTCCTGAGTGGTTCATTGCTCTATGGGGTGCAGATGGACCCAGCGTTACAAACGCTGGATCGCCGTCAACAGCGCCACGGGCTGCGATGCCTAGCGGTGGCGCTGCTCTGTTTGACGACATTTTACCAAGCTGGGCCCTCCCTGGGGTTAGGGCTTGGGGTGGCGGTGCTGGGGTTGGTTTTGGTGGGGTTGGGGTTGCTGTTGCGGGTGCGGGCCTACCTCTATGGCGGCACTTTGACGTTTGGGCTAGAGGTGCTGAATCTGCTGTGGCGGTTTATCAGTGCGGAGGCGTTGTTGCTCTGGGCTTTGGGGATTGCGGTGGGGTTGGCGTTGATTTGGCTGGCGGCAACGTTTGAGGCGCGGCGCAGTCAGGCAACGGACTGGGTGAACCAATGGTTGGCGGCTTTGGAGGAATGGGAATAGCGATACGTTGAGTTCTCTTCAATGTGCCAAAGCAATGCATGGGGGTCGATCAGGGCTCTCATTGCTACCTATAGTCCTTCTGGATATAGGGTAATTCCCGAAACCATTCAGCTTGGATCAATTGAGGGCAAAGGTTCAGCCCCCGTGTCTTGATTCTGACCTACCGATCGCGATCCCGGATCATCCCAGGGTCACAGTTCAGCCATAGCGCCGTAGAAACTGACCCTCACGATAAACTAATGGGGCTTAAATCAAGGCGACTGGGATCCCTGTGATGCAGTCCCTTGGTAGGCTGATGAACGACCCTCCAACGCAGGGCACCGACCCCTTATAGATAGGCAATGGCGACATTTTTGTTGGAAGTGGGCACCGAAGAACTGCCCGCCAGTTTCGTAGAAGAAGCATTAGCCCAATGGCGCGATCGCATCCCCACCGATCTAGACGACGCCCTGCTCACCCCAGATGCCATCGAGTACTACGGCACCCCCCGCCGCCTCGCCCTCGTCATTAAAGGGTTACCCCTCAAACAACCCGATCGCCAAGAAGACGCCAAAGGCCCCCCTGCCCAAGCCGCTTTTAAAGAGGGCCAGCCCACCAAAGCCGCCCTGGGTTTTGCCCGCTCTAAAGGGGTAGAGGTAGAGGCCCTAGAGGTGCGGGAGACCGATAAGGGTGCATTTGTGTTTGTGAACCACAGGATCCCCGGTCAATCCGCTGTCGATATTTTGACCGAGCAGATCCCCAACTGGATCTTTGGCCTCGAAGGTAAGCGGTTCATGCGCTGGGGCGATGGGGACCTGCGGTTTCCCCGCCCGATCCGCTGGTTGGTCACCCTCTTGGACGATCAGCTGATTCCCCTGACCATCGAAAACGGCTCGTCGAAATGCAGCAGCGATCGCCGCTCTTACGGTCACCGGGTCCTGCACCCCGAAATGCTCACCTTTGATACCGCTGAAGCGTATTGCGCGGTACTTAAGCAAGGGTTTGTGGAGGTGGACCCGGCCCAGCGGCAACAGACCATTGAGGCACAGGTCCACGCCGCCGCCGCCACCGTCAAGGGCCATGCCCAGGTGTCCGCCGATCTGCTGGCGGAGGTGACTAACCTGGTGGAATGGCCCACCGCCGTGGTGGGAGAATTTGACGCCGAATTTCTGGATCTGCCCCCCGCCGTGGCGGTGATGGAAATGGAAAGCCACCAGCGCTATTTCCCCATCTGCAAAGGGCCGGACGAGTCGGCACTGTTGCCCTACTTCGTGACCATTTCCAATGGTGACCCGGCCAAGGCGGCGCTGATTGCCGAGGGCAATGGTCGGGTGATTCGAGCCCGGCTGTCGGACGGCAAGTTTTTCTTTGACGCCGATCGCGCCCAACCCCTCGCCGACTTTGTCCCCAAACTCGAAACCGTCACCTTTGAGGAACGGCTGGGATCGGTGGCGGCGAAGGTGCAGCGGGCGGGGGCGATCGCCACCCATATTTCCGCTCAGCTCGCGGTCACGACGGAGCAAGGTGAGCTTATTCAGCGGGCGGTGCATCTCTGCAAAGCCGACCTGGTCACCCAGATGGTGGGGGAGTTCCCCGAGTTGCAGGGGCAGATGGGGGAAA
>JAQCKL010000046.1 GCA_027592485.1 Cyanobacteriota bacterium | reverse complement strand
TACGATTCCCTCGGCAGCATGACTTTTTCAGCAAGCCCTAACTATGCTCGGTCGTGATGGGGCAGCCCTGACCCTGCAACCCTGAGCAGGGCCTGACAGGATGCCCCCATGGTGAATGTATTGGAAGGTCACATCATGGCAACAAATGTTAGATCTAGTAGGGCGATCTCCTCCCCTAGACCCGCTTCTCTTCCGCAGCTAGCCGCCGTTATTCAGCCCACAGCGGATCTTCAAGATCAGAGCAGAATCAGCCATGCCCTAGGTGAGCACTTATTAAAGTCAGGGCAATGGGAGGCAGCCCTCCTCCAGTTTGAGCAAGCCTTAAAAACAGATCCGAGTGCCATTGAGAGTTGGTACCACCATGCCGAAACCCTGGCTTGTCTTAACCGCTATGCAGAGGCACTCACCAGCAACCAACAGGCCTTGATATTGACGGAATTTAAAGATATCCGCATTTGGGTTCAGCGGGCGGCAATTTTGATTTTTATGGCTCACCCAGAGGCGGCTTTAGAGTGCTGTAATTTAGCACTATTTCTAGAGCCTGATCATGCCCAAGCCTGGCTCTTTCGAGGGGTCGCCCTCCATCGTCTGGGTCGATATCAACAGGCTTATCGCAGCTATAGCCGTGTCACCCATCCCGTCAGTCTGAGTTGGCAAGATACCTTTCGGAGATTTTGCGATGAATTCGATGGGCATCCATAACCACGGCGGGATCAACGAAAATAGGGCTTTATCACCCTGCAGCAGCTGGATCAACCCTTAGAATGGCTAGAACGTGAAAGACGCCGATTTGCTGACGGGTAAACCGCTGAGCCTACGGTCTGGGGTGCGGCTGCAAGTCTGTCATCAGGTCGGCACTCAGCCTGGAATTGTTTTTCTCCACGGCGGTCTGGGGAATCGGTTTAATCTGCGATCGCAATACGAATTTGCCGTGGCCCAGGGCTGGGAAGCGGTGGCCTACGATTTAGCTGGTCACGGCCAGTCCAGCGCCTATGATCGCTATTCCATCGGTCGCCATTGCCGCGACCTGACCCGACTGCTGCGTCAGTTTCAGATTAAAAGGCCCATTCTGTTTGCCCACAGCTACGGTGTCCCCATTGCCCTGGAATGGTGCCAGCATCACCCGGTAGCGGGGCTGGTACTGGTGGCGGGCGGCACCCACGACCTTGACCCCTGGTGGGAAATTCCGTTAATGCAAAGCCTCGCCTGGGGCGGACGCCACCTGTTTCATTGGGACTGGCTGCAACGGCGTATTGCCGCAGTCACCAGTCGTCACGACCATGCCACGGTGGCCCAGTTTGTGGCCGAAAGCCCTGTCCCCGTCCAACATGCTCCCTATGCCGCCCTCAAAATTTTCTGGGGATACGATTTCTTTGCTCGTCGCCGTCACAATTGGCACCTCAACTATCCGGCCCTGATTATTAGCGGTGGCCAAGACCCGATGTTTACCGATGAAATGGGGGTGGCCCTCGCGGCGCACTTTCCCCAGGGTCGTCATCTCCACTTCGAAGCGGCAGGGCATTTGGTGATGGCAGAATACCCTGACCCCATCAATGCAGCCCTCGCCCAGTTTAGGCAAAACTCCACACCATTGACATTGCCCTGACATACGCCCTGCCTATGCTGGCAGCATGATGAATTCACTTCAGGTCCTATGAAACCCAAGTTATTTGCCGCGATCGCCGCCGGTTCGATGCTTTTGTTGATCGGATGTAGTGCTGTCCCCGATTCCCCTAAAAAAGCGGATATCACCGTTCAGCAAGAAGCTGAAAATGTCTATGAGTCTACGGCTAAGGAAACCGCAAAGGAGTTTGAATCGGGTAGTCAGAAGGACGCTCAAGCTAAGTCCGAAGTTGCTTCTGGTCGGACTGAAATCCTCAATACCATTGATGTTCAGATCTCTAGGGAAAAAATCAGTCTAGACTATGACACCGTTGATGCCGGTCCAGTCAGTTTAGATATCCATAACGGTAGTAATCAGCCCTTGGATGTGGTGCTGCTGAAAACCGATTTGCCTGCGAACCAAATTCCAACTAAATCGGGCCACATTGATGTGACGAATGCAGCGGTTAAACCCGTCGCACATCTGGTCACTAGCCCGATGCCTGCGGGGGGTGATGAAACCCTTGTGCGCACGTTAGAACCCGGTCAGTATGTGTTGTTTGCCTATGAACCCGGCAAAATTGAAGCCGCCATCACCCAAACCATTACGATTCAGACCGCTGGGGCATAACCGGTCGGATCGACCATTTTCACACTCACACCTAGCCAGGATCACCTCCTGGCTTTTTTTTGATGGTTACTCAACCCAGCCCCCGTTTGGCATGGTCCATGGGCCATGTCAGCTTTTTTCTCGGTCAAATCAATCATTCCTAACCCGACGAGCCCATGGCTATTCCCCAGTTCTAGGGTTATGCCTTCGGGAGGCAAAATTGAAATAAACTGCCCTGGCCGAGGGTACTCTCAGCCTCAATGGCCCCCCCATGGAGTTCGACGAGGCGTTTGGTAATGGCGAGACCAATCCCGGTGCCACTGGGGGATTGGCCGCTGGTTTGGGCAGAACGCCAAAATCGCTCGAAGACATGGGGCAATTCATCGGGGGCAATGCCTATCCCCGTATCTCTAACCGCAATCCATACTTGGTGGCGGGCCTCCCAAGCGCTGATGGTAATGAGACCCCGGCGGGTGTGCTTGATGGCGTTGCCCAACAGGTTCACCAAGATTTGCTCTAGGCGATCGCCATCCGCCAGCACTAGCGCCAGGCCATCATCACATTGCCAACCCAGATGGGGGCCATCTTCTGCAATTTGGCTTTCAAAGCGTCGTAGCAGTTTTTCAAACAGGGTTGGCAGGGCGATCGGTTGCAAATGCAACGGCAGTTGACCCGCCTCCGCCTTCGAGAGCTCTTGCAAATCATTGACCAAGCGCTCTAGCCGCCGGGTTTCGCGCACCAACAGACGGGCCGTGTCTCGCGGTAGCGCCTGCTGATGTTCGGCAACCTCTTCCAAATAGCCCCGCACAATGGTCAACGGGGTCCTCAGCTCATGGGTCAGGTCCCCAATCAACTCCCGCCGTCGCTGCTCGACATCTTGTAGGCTCAGGGCCATCCGATTGAAACTGGCGCTGAGGCGAGCCAGTTCTGGCACATCACTGGCGGGTAACCGCTCCGAGAGATGACCAGCGGCAAACAAGCGAGCCACCCGTTCGATTTGTTCTAGGGGCTGAATAATGCGATGGGCAACCCAATAGCTCAACCCCGCCGCCGTCACCCCCCCAACCAAGAGCGACCAAGCGGTGCTACCACTCCAAGCCGTTTCAAATCCGACCCACAATTCTTCGCGAATTTCATGGATGGCTTGTCCCATACTGGCCATCTGATCTAGGTGACCCGAAAACAAATGCTGGGATGTCGCCCTGCTGATCACAATAAAGCTGGCTAACCCCACCAGCATGACAATGAGGTGGGAGAAAAATAGCCGTCCCCGCAGCCCCACCCTCACGGGGCGGCATCCTCAAACTTGTACCCCGTGCCCACCACGGTTTTGATGAATTGTGGGTGGCTTGGGTCGGGCTCAATTTTTTTGCGGAGGCGGGCCACATGGGTATCAACGACCCGCTCTTCGCCAAAGAAGTCATCACCCCATAGCTTCTCGACCAGATGGGTGCGGCTCCAGGCTCGACCGGGGTGGCTGAGAAAGGCGGCCAACAGATCAAACTCAATGGTGGTTAGGTCGAGTTCTACCGGCTCGCCAATGATGGTCCGGGTGGCCACATGGCGATCGAGATCCACAGAAAAATGGGCCGTGCGGTAGACCGGGGTCTGGGCCTCTTGGCGCAGACTACGGCGCAGCAGGGCGCGCACCCGCGCGACGAGCTCTATGGGGCTAAAGGGTTTGACCAAGTAGTCATCGGCTCCGGTCGACAGCCCCACCACCCGATCCAATTCTTCACCCTTGGCGGTCAACATCAAAATGTAGGGATCATGGGTACCCGCCAGTTTGCGGATGCGGGTGCAAACCTCTAGGCCATCAATGCCGGGGAGCATCCAGTCGAGAATCACGAGGGTGGGTTGGTGGGCTTGAAACTGTCGCAGCGCATCATTGCCATCTCGGCTTTGCAGGCAGGTGAAGCCCTCTTTTCCTAAAAGCTGCTGAATAAAGCGGGCGATTTCCGCTTCATCTTCCACAATCAAAATGGGCTGCTGCATGGGGCTGTAGGGGATGTATCAGATTATTGTTGCCAGGGAAAATGGATCCAATCCTTAACGTGCTAATTTGGCCTCCATAGCCTCAATATAAGCAGCCTGAAGCGGATCAACATCTTCAAAGTAACGAGGGGAAAAACGTTCGGTTAGGTGAAGCTTTCCGAATGTCAAGGCTTTTTCCCATGGGATTGACACACGATAGGGGGTGAACTGACACAGCCGCTCCTTAAGGTAAATAGTATCGAACCAAAGGATACTTAGCCTCAATGGATACTCAAAAGAAATCAGTTAAGCGACTATTAGTAGGGGTAATCACCTCTGCCGCCTTGATTCTGCCATTGTCCCTATTCGCGGGCTCAGCCCAAGCCTCAATGGGTAGCCGAGATGTCCGGGGGAATTTACCCGCTAGGGCGGCCGAAATGGTCGGGCAACACCCCCAGGTCCAACCCTCTATACATCCCGCTGTCCGGCAGACCCAAATCGATGCACGGGTCCTGAGTCTAACGGAACGGGCCATCAACCCAGTACTCAACATGAATAAACCCATCAATACGAATAGTTAGTCCCCAATCACCTGTAGAGACACCCATTGCTGCCCTCTACACAATCAGCTATTCGTGATTGAACTCAACAGTACAAGGCGAGACAGGCAAACCACTGTCCCGCCTTTTTTAATCGAAAAGGAATATGGCGCTGGCCCCTTTGCTTAGGACACCTAGGATCGCTCTGATCCCTAGCGCCGCAGCCAAGTAACTCGCAGTCTTGTCCTAGCCGGACTGGCAACTGCGATAAATCCAGACCCCACAATTCTCTAACCAACTACCCCAGGGCACGCCCCTATAAAGTCAGCACAAAAAAGGACGCCCTTGGGGCGTCCTTTGAGGCTTTAAAGCGCGGTGGATGATCGTCTAGGCAATGGGTGCCATGGTGACATCATTGGTGGCGAGCAGCTCCTGCAGCTCTTCTGAGTCCACCGTTTCCTTGTCCACCAGCATGGTGGCTAACTTATCCAAGATGGCACGGTTGTCTACCAGCACCTTCTTAGCGCGTTCATAGGCCTGATCCACCAGTTGGCGAACCTCGGTATCAATGGTGGAAGCGGTTTCCTCAGAGAAATCCCGCTCAGAGTTGATATCTCGGCCTAGGAACATGTTGCCTTGGGGGCGACCGAGGGCGACTGGCCCTAAGCGCTCACTCATGCCGAATCGGGTCACCATTTGGCGAGCGACCCGAGCCACTTGCTGAAGGTCGTTAGAAGCACCGGTCGTGACTTCCTCATTGCCATAGATGATTTCTTCGGCAATGCGCCCCCCTAGGGCAACGGCCATTTGGTTTTGCAGGTAGGACCGAGAATAGAGACCAGACTCTAAACGCTCTTCACTGGGGGTAAACCAGGTAAGTCCCCCGGCGCGGCCGCGAGGAATGATGCTGATTTTTTGCACCGGGTCGTAGTCTGGCATCAGCGCCCCCACCAAGGCGTGACCGGCTTCGTGATAAGCCACCAGTTCTTTGCGGCGCTCGCTCATCACCCGATCCTTCTTCTCAGGACCGGCTAGGACGCGATCGATGGCGTCATTGACCTCATCCATCGAGATTTCGGTCAGGCTGCGGCGGGCGGCTAGAATCGCCGCTTCATTCAGCAGGTTGGAGAGATCGGCACCGGTGAAACCAGGGGTGCGACGACCAATGCGGTCCAGGTCAACATCCTTGGAGAAGGTTTTGCCGCGAGCGTGAACCTTGAGGATTTCGCAACGGCCCGCAAAGTCAGGGCGATCTACGACCACCTGACGGTCAAAACGACCGGGACGCAGCAAGGCTGAATCCAGCACATCAGGGCGGTTGGTCGCGGCAATAATGATGATGCCGGTGTTGCCCTCAAAGCCATCCATTTCGGTGAGCAACTGGTTGAGGGTTTGCTCCCGCTCGTCATTGCCGCCACCGAGGCCCGCGCCCCGCTGACGACCGACCGCATCAATCTCATCAATAAAGACGATGCAAGGGGCGTTACTCTTGGCCTGCTCGAACAGGTCACGGACTCGGGAGGCACCCACCCCCACAAACATTTCCACAAACTCAGAGCCAGAGATCGAGAAGAAGGGAACACCCGCTTCACCGGCAACGGCTTTAGCCAGGAGGGTTTTACCGGTTCCAGGGGGACCGACTAACAGCACACCCTTGGGAATCTTGGCCCCAACGGCGGTAAAGCGATCGGCATTCTTCAGGAAGTCAACGACCTCAGCCAATTCCAGCTTGGCTTGCTCAATGCCAGCCACATCGCCAAAGGTGACCTGGGTCTGCGGTTCCATCTGTACCCGAGCCTTGGACTTGCCGAAGTTCATGGCTTGGTTGCCAGGACCACTTTGGGCACGGCGCAGGACAAAGAACAGCACCACCAACAGTAAGACCGGAATCAAGAAGGTGCTGAAGACCCTCACTAAGGCCCCGTCATCCCCCTGGGGAAAGACCACGATGTCGATGTTGTTTTTCTCTAAGGTGTCGATCAGATCAGGATCATTCGGAAGATTGACTGTGATCTGCCCGCCCCCCTCAGGGTCGGTAAACCGAGCGCGGGTGCGATCTGCACTGATGTTGACCCGCTCAATTTGATGATTTTCGACTGAATCTAGGAAGCGGCTATAGCGCCAGCTTTGGGTTTCCTGACCAGAGTTATCAAAAATTGCTGTGGCCAAGGCAATCACTACCACCACGAGCAATGCATACAATCCTGCGTTTCTCCACCGCTTGTTCACGGGGCAATGCCTCCAAACACATCAGGGCTGAAGCCCTTAAACAACTTAAAAATCAGGTCGCGAATCGCCAAAGTTGCCTCAGGTCGAAATCTACTCACGTCATTAAATATTAATTAATGTTAACGCATCTTCAGAATCCAGGCATTTCGCCAGAAATAATCCGTCTCAGATACGTCAATAACGCCTGATCTGGATTGTAGTCCACGGGTGAGGGACTCCGCAGGATTCGGCGGATGGGCGCTGCTTGAATGACGCTGTTGGTATAGGTCAGGCTGGTAAATTGGCTGACTAAGGCAGGGGTCCAGGGTTGCTCATTAACTGGGATACCGATCGCATTCTGAAAGGCAATGATGCGCGATCGCGCCACCCCTGGCAAAATCCCGGCCTTGAGCGGGGGCGTATACCATTGCCCGTCGCACCAACCCCAGAGGTTGCCGGTGCTGGTTTCGAGCCAGCGTTGGCCGTTGGTTAAAATCGCCTCTTGAGCCCCCTGGCGCTGGGCCGCCTGTAGGGCAAGCCAACAGCCTAAATAATTGCTGGTTTTATGGGCGGGGAGCGATCGCCCATAGTCCCCAGTTTCATCCACCCAAGCAATGATTCCTTGGGTTTGCCGCTGCTCTAGGTCGGCGGGGAGTTCGCGCCCCGTGATCCATTCCCGACCATCGGGAAAGAGGGCCATCCGCAGAACCGGATACCGTTGGGCCATGAGGCTCGCCCCCTGCTGCAATCGCCCCCAATCGGGCTCAACCCAGTGAAAGGTTTGGAGGGATTGGCGGAGGCGATCGCAATGGGCCGCCCAGGCTGTACCGGGGTGATCAAGCCGGAGATCGTAAACCCGCAGGGTCGTAAAAACCGTTGCCCCATAGCTGAGGGCCGGGTCATTGAGGAGAATGGGTATGGTGTCCCCCTCCCCAGGCGCACCGTTGTACCAGTAGTTCATCGTTACAGAATGCAGCCTTTCCCCATTAAATGTAATGGCGGATGTAATGGCGGAATCATGGAGGCGGTAAAATCTGAGCCACTTGCTAGGGGGTGAGATTCGTTACCCTCCAAGGGCGGGAAACACATCAATGCCGACGAAGGGGACAGGTATGGACGCAGGGGCATGTATGGACGCTGCCGGACTGGTGGGCATTAAGGGCCTACTGATCGATATCAATGGGGTACTGTATGTCGCCAACAAACCGTTGCCAGGGGCCAATCAAGCTATCAATGCCCTCAGACGTAGCGGTGTGCCCTATCGGTTTGCCACCAATAACACCACCGGTTCGGTTCAGACCCTCAGCCAAGATTTAGCGTCCATGGGGCTGTTGGTGGAACCCCAAGACATGATCAGTGCCTCCTATGCAGCGGCTTTATATTTGCGGCAATTGGATCAGCCTAAAATTTATCCGCTGCTCTCTGCCGATGCCCGGCAGGATTTTGCCGAGTTCACCTTTTCCGACATGGCGGCAGATGTGGTGATTTTGGGGGATATGGGGGATGAGTTGACTTACCGAGTGCTGAATCGAGCCTTTCGGTTGGTGATGCAGGGGGCGGAGTTGCTGGCCCTCCATAAGGGCAAATTTTGGCAATGGGAGGCCGGACTGCAACTGGATATTGGCGCGTTTGTGGCGGGGCTAGAATATGCCACTGATCGCACCGCCACGGTGGTGGGTAAGCCCAGTCCTTTTTTCTTTGAGCGGGCGCTGGCGGAGTTGGGGCTGCCCCCAGAGCAGGTGGCGATGATTGGGGATGATATTGAGGCGGATGTGGGCGGTGCCCAGAAGGCTGGAATGAAAGGGATCTTGGTCAAGACGGGCAAGTACCGCCCCGCCTTGGCTGAGGCGACGGGCATTACCCCGGACCTGATTTTGGACGATGTGAGCGCGATCGCCCAATGGTTTGCGTAGCACCTAGGCGGTTTCCAGGCAGGAATTTACCGGTGTTGTAGGGGTGGGTCTTGTGCCCACCCTCCGCTGATCGCCCCTCAACCAAACCGTTTCCCCATTCGTGTCATTCCATCGGTTGTCCGGCAGGTGACTGAGGTTACCCACAAGAGGTGCCCTTACACCGGTGGTAGCGAAGCGTAACGCACCATAGCCCGGTATTCCCTGGTGCCCAGTCGGGGACTGGGCACCGTTTTTCAGAGGCTCTGCCTCAACGGTCGGCGGCAGAGTCGGGGCGGCTCACCCGGCAGAGCCAGGGAGCCAGAAAACATCAGCATTATCTCAATCCCGGAGCACGTAGCCCACACCCCGTACCGTCTGAATCAGCCGCTTCTCCCCCTCCGCTTCTAGTTTCAGGCGCAGATAGCGGATGTAGACCTCAATGATGTTGGAGTCGCCCATAAAGTCATAGCCCCACACCTCTTCGAGAATGCGATCGCGGGTCAAGACCTGTCTCGGATGGGCAATCAGATAATCCAGTAGATCAAATTCTTTAGCGGTCAGCTCAATGCTGCGGTTGTTGCGGATCACCTCGCGGGTTTTGCGATTGAGCGAGAGGTCCTGAAACTGGAGGGCATCTACCTCCTGGGGCTGGTTGCGCCGCAGTTGCGCCCGCACCCGCGCCAGCAGCTCCTCAATGCTAAAGGGCTTGACCACATAGTCATCGGCCCCAGCATCAAGACCGGCGACGCGATCGAGTCCGTCAACCGCTCCTTGCGCAAGGTGATTAAGACTAAAGCCTTGTTCCCTGATGGGGACTCAGTTTTTAAGCTGATGTATTTGGCTATGAACAACATCCCCAAGCGATGGAATCGGCCTATTAAAAATTGGAAGGCGGCCCTGTCACACTTTGCTATTCTGTTCCCAGAACGCTTCAAGCTTTTTGCCCGACGGCATCTTCTAGATCTTTCATCTCGGAGGCACTGCGGAAGCTTTTGACCTCAATAGCAATTTTCTCTAACCCACGTTCGGCGGCAATAAGGCGCTCCGCCCCAAGGTCAACAAACAGGTTTTTACCTCTGGAAAGCTTTAGCCGGCAAGGATCGTGGGGAATGGTCCAACCATCTTTTTCGAGGGCGTGTTTAACGGAATCGTGATAGAAGCCTCTCGCTGGCATAGCCTCACTTTCCCTGACTCAACACCTGAAACGCTATTCAAACCTACCTCGATACCTTGCAAGAGTAGGCACACCGTCTCCAATATCAAGCCCTGGAAAACTGGGGGGAGGGGACATAACGTACTCAAGTAATCACCTGACACACTGAAGGATTAACGAGTTAATGTCCACTGAGCATTCGCAGGACCCGTCTAGCGCCCTGCAAGCCGGGGGGAAACTAAGCTTCTTTGAGCGCTATCTGACCCTCTGGGTCATCCTCTGCATCGTGATCGGCATCGGCTTAGGGCGCAGCTTTCCAAATCTGGCCGAGACCCTAGATGGCATGAGCATCCACCAGGTCTCCATCCCCATTTCCGTCTGCCTCTTTTTCATGATGTATCCGATCATGGTCAAGATTGACTTTTCCCAAGCCAAGCAGGCCGCCCGATCGCCCAAGCCCGTCATCCTCACCCTGGTCGTGAACTGGCTGATCAAGCCCTTTACCATGGTGGCCTTTGCTCAGTTTTTCTTGGGGGGGCTATTTCTGCCCTTCTTACAAGGCACAGAACTGATTCGGGGCATGGAGATTACCTTGGCCAACGCTTATATTGCCGGGGCCATTCTGTTGGGCATTGCCCCCTGCACCGCCATGGTGTTGATGTGGGGCTACCTGTCCTACAGCAATCAGGGGCACACCCTGGTGATGGTGGCGATTAATTCCTTAGCCATGCTGTTTCTCTATGCGCCCTTGGGGGGGTGGCTATTGTCGGCCAACAACCTGACCGTGCCTTGGGAAACCATTGTCTTGTCAGTGCTGGTTTACGTCGGCTTACCGCTGCTGGCGGGGACCCTGTCGCGCCTCTGGATTCTGCGCTACAAAGGCCAAGCTTGGTTTAATCAGGTGTTTCTTAGGTATCTGAGCCCAGTGGCGATCGCAGCCCTACTCATCACCTTGGTCTTGCTCTTCGCCTTCAAGGGGGAACTGATCGTCAGCAACCCGTTGCATATTCTGCTGATTGCCGTGCCCCTATTCATCCAGACCAATTTCATTTTCATCATCACCTACGTCGCCGCCCAAAAGCTGAAGCTGACCTACGAAGACGCCGCCCCCGCAGCGCTGATTGGAGCGAGCAATCACTTTGAGGTGGCGATCGCCACGGCAGTCACCCTCTTTGGCCTAAATTCCGGGGCGGCGCTGGCAACCGTGGTGGGGGTGCTGATCGAGGTGCCGCTGATGCTGATGCTAGTGGAGGTTTGTAAACGCACCGCGTTCTGGTTTCCCCGTGACCCCCAAAAAGCCACGCTGCCGGATCCGCGATGCCTGAAATACAACCTTAAGGAAGGACTCAATTAAACGTTAGCTTGCTCGCCCTAAGACACCAGCTCTTCCAAAAACTGACCCGATCGCCCCCACAGATCCTCCCACCAGGGGGTCGGTTCGAAGATGTCGCCAGCGGTAGGGAGCTGTTGGCGAATGTCATTGATATCCCAACCGGTAAGTCGGGCCAGGGTTTGGGCTTCCGCTTCAAACCGTTGGGGCAAGGCGCGGCGATAGTCTTCTCCGGCAGCACAGTCTGTGGTCCCATTAACCTCATTAAAGGGGTGACGCAGCACATACCGGCCCTGGAAAAACTCTTGATTATTGGTGGTTTGGAACATCAAGTCTTCGGGGAAGTGCTCACGGCCATAGCGCACATGCAGGCGAGTGATGAACACCGTGTTGTTGGTCCAGGGAATCACCCGATTGTTACCGAACGCACCGCTGGGGGGCACCCAAAATACCCCTGCCTGCCGCAACTCATCCGGGCTTAAGGGGTTGGCGGAGCAAGGGTCGCAGCCGCTCATGTTCCAGGCATATTCGAGGAAGGCGACCTCGCGGTTGGCTTGGCGGTGGCTGGTGTCAAACATGCTGGTGTAGAAGTCAGCAAATTCGTCTTTCACAAACACCGGAATCTCCACATCGGAGGGGATTTTGACGGTACGGTAGTTGGTCAACTCCACCTGCCCGGAGGGGGAGAGCAGATACACCACCAGGTCTTGCTCCCCTTGGGCATTGATCATGCCGAGGCGTATGGGCAGCATAAACCGGGGCGATTCATAGGCGATTTGCAACGGACGCAGCTTTTGGAAGCCGGATTGCTCATATTCCTCCAGGTTGACCTTGGCCACAAAGAATTTCATCCCCTGACGGATGTAAGGTTGCAGCAGCTCACTGGCTCCCCGAGGAATGTTGTAGTCATTTTGAATCAGCCAGGTCTCTAGCCCATCGGACTCTAGGGCGCTGAGGATGACAATGTCGTATTCCCCCACGGCAAATTCCGCTTCGACCGTGACCCCTAGCTCGGCCTCGGCGCGATCGCTTCGGGCGACCTGGGGAGCCGGAGCCACGTTCCCCAGCCTCAAGCGGCCATCAAAGAAGACTTCCGGTGCACAGGGGTCAGGGTCAAAGTATTCCACCAGGCGCGGCGCACTAAAGTCATCCAGCCGCTGCATGATCGTCGACTCCGCCACATTCACCTGCCCCTCTTGCAGCACCGTTGGTACCGGCACCACCATGGCGAAGTCGGTCACCTCCCCCTGATAGTCATTGGCCATGGTCAGCACGGTGCGATCGCCGCTGCGGGCAATGGCCACTTGGGAAGCCTGGTTATAAAGACTGGTGTCGGCCTTGGCCACGTAAAAGCCGCAAAAGGCCAGAGCCTTTGGGGTGAGGAAGATAAAGGTGGCGATCGCCACCAATAAGCCAAGGGTGAGGGAACGGAGTTGGGTCATGGGGGAGTGAGGGGGTGGGGACGTGAGGGCGTGAAGGGGTAGATGGTTAGGGACGTGGTTGGCGCGTCCAATGGATCAGGGGTAGGGGCACAAGGCTTGCGCTCTCCGGGTCTCGATGTTTACCCCCACGGCAAAACCTGATTCCACAATTGTCCCGAATGGCCCCAAAGGTCCTCCCACCAGGGGGCCGGTTCTGGGGCGTCATCAACGGTGGGCAGCTTGCGACGGATGTCGTTGATGTCCCACCCGGTCAGCCGAGCCAGGGTTTGGGCCTCCGCTTCAAACCGTTGGGGCAGGCGACGGCGGTACTCTTGCCCAGCAGGGCAGTCCAGATCGCCCCCAAAGGGATGGCGCATCACGTAGCGTCCCTGAAAGAACTGACGGTTGTTGGTTTCCTGGAACATCAGATCTTCGGGGAACTTGTCGCGGGTGTAGCGCACATGGAGCCGAGTGACAAAAACGTTGTTCCCGGTTTGGGGGGTAATCCAAAACACCCCAGCCTTGCGCAGTTCGTCATAGGTGAGCGGGTCAGCGGAACAGGGGTCGCAGCCGCGCATATCCCAGGCATATTCCAAGAAGGCGACTTCGCGATTTTCGCGATCGTGGCTGGTGTCGAACATGGAGGTGTAGAAGTCGGCGAACTCGTCTTTGACGAACACCGGAATATCCATGTCAGAGGGAATTTTGACCGTGCGGTAGTTGGTCAGCTCCGTTTGCCCTGAGGGCGACAGCAGATACACCACCAAATCTTGAGCGTCCTCGGCATTCATCATTCCTAAGCGAATTGGCAGCATGAATCGAGGCGACTCGTAGGCAATTTGCAGCGGTCTTAGCTGTTGGAAACCGGACTGGTCAAATTCCTCTAGGTTGACCTTGGCCACAAAGAACTTCATGCCCTGGCGAATGTAGGGTTGCAGCAACTCGCTGGCCTGATCCGGCAGGCGATAGCCGTTTTGCCGCAGCCAGGTTTCCAGACCGTCTGACTCCTGGGCGCTGAGGATCAGGATGTCGTATTCCCCCACGGTGTATTGGGCCTCCACCGTCACCCCCAGGGCAGCGGCCCCCCCAGCGGCAGCGGCCTCCGGGCTCGGGGTGGCTAAGGTGCGGAGGTCTAGGGGCCGGGGCGGCGGGACGGGCGCACAGGGGTCAGCATCGAAATATTCCACCAGGCGGGGCGCACTGAAGGCATCCAGCCGCTCCATAATCGTGCCATCCGCCACATTCACTTGCCCCTCCGTAATCACCGTCGGTACGGGCACCACCAGGGCAAAGTCTTCCACGTCCCCTTGATAGTCGTTGGCCATGGTCAAAATCGTGCGATCGCCATCGCGGGCGATCGCCACCTGAGACGCCTGGTTATACAAACTGGTATCCGCCTTCGCCACGTAGAAGCCACAGAAGGCTAGGGCAGCCGGGGTCAGGAGAAAGAAGGCCGCGATCGCGGCGATCAGGCCAGGGAGGAGATGGCGGGGTTTGGGCATGGTTTTGGGGAGCGAGAGTGTACGAGGGTGTGTTGGCGTAGCCTGCCCGGAGGGCTTGGGTGGAGGGGCAGAGGGGTGGGGAAAGAGGGAAGGGGAGTTTTGAATTTTGAGTTTTGAATTGCGAATTCTGGC
>JAQCKL010000045.1 GCA_027592485.1 Cyanobacteriota bacterium | reverse complement strand
CTTAAGAGATGCGATGGAGCACGTTCTCAAGGTGGTAACGTCTTAACCTAAGTGGCGACGGCTATATCATCCCGATCAGGCTGACATCTCTCTGGAGGGCGTGTTGTATGCCCTTGGGGACCCGGTGCGGCTAGAGATTGTTAAGTGCTTGGCAATGGAAAAGGAGTTGCCTTGTGCGGCGATCGATGTGTGTGTGGCGAAGTCGACCCTCTCCCACCATTTCAAGATTTTGCGGGAGTCGGGGGTGATTTATTGCCGCAAGCAGGGCACGCAGCACATGAATTCGCTGCGCCGGGAAGATTTGGCGGAACGCTTCCCCGGTTTGCTGGAAGCCGTTTTACGGGCGGCGGGAATGACGGCAGGGAAAGCCTGAGGGGATTTCTGGCTGCCCTTCCGAGGGCATTCCTGGGACTCGGCCTTTGGGCAGCGCCCCTTTCCGCTATGGTGAGGTCGTAGGTTGTGAAGGGTTGCCCATGGAGCGCGTTGGTATTATCGGGGGCGGCCAATTGGCTTGGATGATGGCGGCAGGCGCTCAGGCTTTGGGGCTGGATCTCGTTATTCAAACCCCCCGCCAAGACGACCCTGCCGCAAAGATCGCCACAGCAGTTGTCCTGGCTCCAGTGGCGGATGCCTCTGCCACCCTGCGCCTCTCCCAGCAGTGTGATCGCATCTCCTTTGAAAATGAATTTGTTGATTTAGAGGCCCTCTTGCCCCTGGCCCGCCAGGGGGTGGTTTTTCGACCTAGCCTCGATGCCCTGGCCCCCTTGCTGGACAAATATGACCAGCGGCAATGTTTGCAAGCGGCTGGGTTACCCAATCCCCGGTTTGTGACCCTCTCCCCTGGCTACAGCCTCGTTGATGTCGAGGCCGAGGCCGCCCCGTTAGGCTGGCCCCTAGTCATGAAAACCCGGCGTTTAGGCTACGACGGTCAAGGCACCTGCATCGTTCAGGATTGGTCGCAACTTCAAGCGATCTGGGCGCAGCTCGGTCGCCCTGAGGTGTTGCTCGAAGAATTCATCCCCTTTGAGAAAGAATTGGCCGTGATGGTCGCCCGAGGCCTTGATGGGCAGGTGGTGGTTTATCCCACCGTTGAAACCCAGCAGGTTGATCAGGTTTGTCGTCGGGTGATTGCTCCCGCAGCGGTGTCTGAGCCGATTCAGGCCACCGTGAGTCGCTTCGCTCACACCCTGGTCGAGCACCTTGACTATGTGGGGGTGTTGGGAATCGAGTTGTTTTTGGCTCCGGGCGATCGCCTGCTCGTCAACGAAGTGGCCCCCCGGACCCACAATTCTGGCCATTACAGTCTCGATGCCTGTGAAACCTCGCAATTTGAGCAGCAGTTACGGGCGGTGATTGGGCAGCCTTTGGGCAGTCCGGCCATGACCTGTGCTCGGGCGGTGATGGTGAATCTATTGGGCTTTGAGACGGCCCGCCACGATTATGCTGAGCAGCGATCGCGCCTAGCCCAACTCCCCAATGCCCACCTGTATTGGTACGGCAAGGCCGAGTCCCGTCCAGGTCGGAAGCTGGGGCATGTGACCGTGACGGCCACAGACTCAACCGATCTAGATGCGCTCATCCATCAGGTGGAATCTCTCTGGTATGGCAGTCGCCAGTCCGGCGGCTTCAGGGGGACGTAATCGAACTGGCGACTGCCATCTCATCGGAAAATCCGGGCTGATCCATACGTCTAGTCATTCATCGGGTTGGTCGGTAAGATGGCTGGGCATTGTCCTTCTCAATATCTATGGAACCCAGTGTTCTGACGGCGGTGGTTCTGCCCTTAGCCCTGTTTATCATCATGCTGGGTATGGGATTAGGGCTCACCTTAGCGGACTTCCAGCGGATTTTTGTGGATCCCAAGGCCGTGATTTTAGGGCTAGCTGCTCAGTTGCTGCTGCTACCCGTCGTGGGCTTTGTCCTAGCCATGGTTTTTCCCTTAACCCCTGAGTTGGCCGTGGGGGTGATGATTTTGGCGGCTTGCCCCGGTGGCCCGACCTCCAATCTGGTCACCTACTTGGTGAGGGGAAATGTAGCCCTATCCATTACCCTGACGGCGATCAGCAGCCTGATTACGGTGTTGACAATACCGCTGATTGTGAACCTAGCCATGGCCCATTTCATGGGGGCAGAGGCCGCGCTGCAGTTGCCATTCCTGCCAACGGTGCTGCAGATTGCGGTGATTACCCTGATTCCCGTTTCCTTAGGGATGACGCTCCATCACTACGCCCCCAAATTGGCGGCGACCCTAGAAAAACGGGTCAAGTGGCTATCCCTCTTTTTCTTAGCCTTAATCATTTTTGGCTTACTGCTGAAGGAGCGGGCCGATGTGGCCGGTTTCTTTGGGCAAGTGGGTGGGGTCACCCTCACCTTAAATGTGCTCACCATGGTCCTGGGTTATGGCATCGCCACCCTGGCGAAACTGGATCAACCTACGGCTAAGGCAATTACCGTCGAAGTTGGCATTCAAAATGGCACCTTAGCGATCGCGGTGGCCAGTGCCCCGACTTTCCTGAATAGCCCTGACATGGCGATTCCCGCTGCAATCTATAGTCTGCTGATGTTTTTGACCAGCGCGGTATTTGCGGGATGGGTGCGCTACCAAACCATGCGCTACCAACCTAAAGGATGACAACGTCCTGTTTGCCGGTGCAGCCCTGTCAGGTTTGGCGCGCCTGCTCAGGATCCTATAATCAGGTTTCGGATTTGCAGTGGGGGCAAGTTAATGGCAGATTGGCGGGTGGTTGAGGGGGGCGTGACCGCCCCCAAAGGATTTCGGGCGGCGGGGATTGCGGCGGGACTGAAGCCCTCTGGGGCCAGCGACTTGGCGCTGATTGTTTCGGATACCGAAGCGATCGCTGCGGGGGTGTATACCACCAACCAAGTGCGCGCCGCCTGTGTGGACTACTGCCAACAGCGGCTCGAAGCCAAAGCCGCCGCCCAGGCGATTTTGGTGAATGCCGGACAAGCCAACGCTTGCACCGGTCCCCAGGGTTGGAAAGATGCGGTCACTAGCGCCAAAACCGTGGCCGCCGCCCTGAATATTGCCCCCGAAGCTGTGTTGGTCGCCTCGACCGGCGTGATTGGCCAGCCCATTAAGATGGATGCTCTCACGGCGGGCATCCCCAAATTAGTGGGTGCCCTCTCCCCTAACGGCTCCGACGCGGCGGCCCCAGCCATTGTCACCACCGATCTGGTGCCCAAATCCATCGCCCTGGAAATTGAAATGGATGGTCGCCCGGTGCGGGTGGGGGGGATCGCCAAGGGCTCGGGGATGATTCACCCCAACATGGCGACCCTGTTGGCCTTTGTGACCTGTGATGCGATCGTTTCGCCCCCCCTGTGGCAAGCGATGTTGCGCCGCGCCGCCGATCGCAGCTTCAACCAAATCACCGTCGATGGCGATACCAGTACCAACGATTGCCTACTGGCCCTTGCCAATGGCCAATCCCGTACCCCCGCCATTACTGAACCGGGACCCGCCGCCGATCGCCTCGAAGCCCTGCTCACCGAGGTGTGCATTTACCTGGCCAAGACCATCGCCCGTGATGGGGAAGGGGCTACCTGCCTATTAGATGTCACCGTCACCGGTGCCGCCGATGATGGCGCTGCCCGCGCCATTGCCCGCACCATCGCCAGCTCATCCCTTACGAAGTCAGCCATCTTTGGCCGTGACCCCAACTGGGGGCGCATTGCCGGTGCCGCTGGTCGAGCCGGGGTCCGGTTTGATCCGGGGGATCTCTCCATTCAATTGGGGGACTTTGTGTTGATGGACCACGGCGAGCCCCAACCCTTTGACCGCCAGGCTGCCAACCAGTATTTGGTTGATGCGGCAGCGGGGGACTATCTGCAAAGCGACACCGTCGCCATTCAAGTATCGGTGGGGACTGGACCGGGGGTGGGCCAAGCTTGGGGGTGTGACCTCAGTTATAACTACGTGCGCATCAATGCCGAGTACACCACTTGATCACGCTAATTTTTGACGGGCGCAGACCCCTGCGTCCCTACGATATACTCACCTAGACCTTGCTGTACTTAGACCCCGAGGACTCCTGTGGCAACCGCGATCGCTGATTCCCCCACGCAAAATTGGCCCACCCTGCTCCAGCAGTTGATTGATCGCCAGTCCCTTTCCATGAACCAGGCTGAAACCCTGATGCGGGGCTGGCTAACGGAGTCTATCGACCCGATTATGTCGGGGGCAATTTTGGCGGCGATCCAGGCCAAGGGCGTCTCTGCCGATGAGTTGGCCGGGATGGCGCGGGTGCTCCAGGGGCAGTCCCTCGGGGGCGATGCCGCTGACCCGACCCTGCCCAGCCCCATGATCGACACCTGCGGCACCGGTGGCGATGGCTCCCACACCTTTAATATCTCTACGGCGGTGGCCTTTGTGGCGGCAGCGGCGGGGGTGGCGGTGGCCAAGCACGGCAACCGCTCCGCCTCCAGTAAGGTGGGTTCCGCCGATGTGCTTGAATCTCTGGGGGTGGATCTCAGTGCCGATCCCGCGAAGGTGCGGGATGCGGTGAAAGCCGTGGGGATCACCTTTCTCTTTGCGCGGGGCTGGCACCCGGCCATGAAGGCCGTTGCCCCCCTACGGGGCACCCTGAAGGTGCGGACAGTCTTTAACCTATTGGGGCCATTGGTCAACCCGCTTCGACCCACCGGCCAAGTGATTGGCGTGTTTGACCCCGCCATTATCACCACCATGGCGACGGCCTTGAACCAATTGGGCTTGCCCCAAGGGATCGTGCTGCATGGGCGAGAGCGCTTGGATGAAGCCGGTTTGGGCGACGCCACCGATTTGGCGGTACTGGCCAATGGCACCGTCCAGTCGGCGGTGCTCAACCCAGCGGACTACGGCCTCACCCAGGCGGACCTATCGGCCCTGCGGGGGGGCGAAGTAGATGAAAACGCTGCGATTTTGCGGAATGTTCTACAAGGTAAAGGCACCGACGCCCAACGGGATGTGGTGATTTTGAATGCGGCGTTGGCCCTGAAGGTGGCAGGCTTAGCGCAAGGGGACAGTTTGGAGGGGGCGATCGCCGCTGGCGTGACCCAAGCCCGCGACGTTCTTGCCAGTGGCGCGGCATGGGACAAACTCGAAGCCCTCGTGGCCTTTCTGAAGGGGTAAGGGATAACTACCCTCTCGCTA
This sequence comes from Cyanobacteriota bacterium, assembly GCA_027592485.1. GTDB lineage: Bacteria > Cyanobacteriota > Cyanobacteriia > Phormidesmidales > Phormidesmidaceae > PCC-6406. Next base: position 9,313 of record JAQCKL010000045.1, on the reverse strand, counting down.
TGATGAGCCTCAGAGGCGATCACTCAGACAGCGGCTCAGCGTAGATGCCCAGGTGAGTGGCAACGGGCCGCTCTCGCATAGGCCATTTCGTGTGAATAGGGGCATTGATGACCTTGACCTGGGCTGGGAATCCCGCCACCAGCGTCGTAGAGCCACCGCCATCGAGATTGAGGGCAATATCTGCACCCAGTTCGGTTAAAAGGGGCGCGATTTCCGTCAGGGTAATCCCCTCGCTGTAATCGGGTTGCTTACCGTCCACCACAATCAGCCAGAGGGTTTCACCAGCATCGTCAGTGGCGACGATCGTGCGGCCATAGGGCCGGTTTGGGTCTGAGGCGGCAGGGGGTTCTGAGAGTGGCAGGGTGGTGTTGCCAGAGATCGCCCCCACGGTGCCCGGAGGGCAGGTCCCGGCTTCCAGAATTTGAACCCGATGGGCTAGGTCGAAGCAAAGCACCGGCCAATCGGACTGGGGCGGAGAGTAGGGCTGCCCCGCCGAAATGCCCTGACCGACCACATTGACGCGATCTCCAGAATGGGGATAGTAGTTCCAGGGTGTTTTTTCTCGAAAAAGGTAGAAATAGCCCGCATTAATCGCCACCTGGACATCAAATTCCTGTAGAAACTCAGTCACTGTGCGGGCAGAGGTCTCTGTTGTCGGTCCATCGGGCTGGGGCAATGTTTCGGAATCACCTGGGGTGACAAAGAGTTTGACGCCAGGAACAGTGAGATCGATGGTGACAATGTGAATCACATGGGGGCGGGGCGCATCCCGGCTGAGGCGCTCGTAGGTCACCCCCTGAAATAACGCCTGCTGTAGATCGCTGCGGGGTGGACGCTGGCTTTGGGATCTGCCATAAAGCACAAGGGGCAAGCACAGCACTGCCCCCACGACCCCTCGCAAAAGTTGTCCTAACTGGCCTCGTTCCATGGCGATCGCTCCCCCTGACCTTGCTCACCGTAACCTAAGAAACCGCTCTTTTCGAGGTCAGACTTTGCAGGGAGCCGACTTTAGCCATTGCGATCTGCGGGGCTGTGATTTTAGGGGGGCTCAATTGCAGCAGGTCACCTTTGAACAGGCCCGCTTTGGCTATGCGCCGGAGCCGATTGTAAAAGGGCTGGCTGTCCTGTTGGGGAGCGGCGCGATCGCCTTCCATGCTTTCAGCACGATGATCTTTGGCAGCTTGGGGAACACCCCCGAGCACCCCGCCTATGGCTATGGGGTGGTCTTGGCAGCTTTTTTGGCGGTAGCAGGTATGGTCATCGCCGCAATGGCTGGATATCGATCCGCCGCCAAAATTGCGTTAGCCCTGGTCACTGGGGCATTGCTGGGGTTCTTCTATATCGGCACCGCCCTAGAACAAGATCCCCAAGCGGCGATCATCGGGGCAGTTGTTTGTGGGGGGTTGGGGGCGATCGCCAGCCGAATCACCCATGCTGTTTTATGGAGCAATGCAGTCCTTGCCGTTGGAACCGTTGCCACCTATGGCTTTGCCTTTCTGGCTGGGGTGAATGCCCTGAATCACCTCAGCGTTGATCAATACTTCAGGGGAATCCTGTGGCTGTTGGTCTCTGGGGTGTATCTATGGCTGACCCTGCGGGGGTTAATCCTGTTGTTCCAGGATATTGAGGCTTCAGCCAAGACAACTTTTCTGGGGGCAAATATGGCTGGGGTCCACTTGCCTATGGGGTTGAAGGAAGCGGAGATGACCCTTTATGGCATTCAGTTGAGGGATGCCGATTGAGGAGAAGACGACAGCAGATCTTGCCGCATATAGCAGTCGCTAGTCCGGTTACAGCGTTTTTGCAGCTTGTGAGGTGCGACAACCCTGAATGGCAGAACATAAGCCGTACCTCATCAAGCCAGGAAATGCTGTGGGACAAGACTGCGAGCCACTTTGCTTAGGTACAAAGTATCAGGGCGATCCTAGGTGTCCTAAGCAAAGTGACCAGCGCTATATTCATACGCTTGGCCGCAAAATGATCTGGGTTTTCCAGGTATCCTAAAGTCGAATCAGGGTTTGCGGAAACGGATGGTTCTTTTCAATCGCCTGCATCGTTTACGGCTACAACAGGCTAAACCGGTTCGACCTAAGGGCTTCACCTTACTAGAGGCGATGGTCGTCGTCGTGCTCGTAGGGATTGTGGCGGGGATTGCAGCCCCGGATTGGATTGGATTTTTCCAAAACCGCCAGGTGACCCTGGCTCGGGAAGAGCTGCATCAGGGTGTTCAGATGGCCCAAACCCTTGCTAGCACCCACCGTCAGTCTTGGCGCTTTAGCCTACGGGAACGCGCCGGGCAGTGGGAGTGGGCCGTCCATCCCAATGAGCAATTGGCCAGTGATGTTGATGCTTGGTCGCCCATCAATGAAAATGTCGAAATTTATGGCCCCGATACCACCCTGGCCAAGAGCGGCGGCATTTACTATGTACGCTTTGGCCATCAAGGAGAGGTGATCCATCGCCTCAGCACCGTCACCGTCATTCACAAAAGTGGCACCGTTCAAGATAGTCGCTGTGTGGTGATCTCGACTTTGTTGGGCGCGACCCGCAAGGGGCAGGGGCAAGACTATCCCAACACCAATGGGCGGTATTGCTATTGATGCAAACTCTGTTCCATAAAAAAACGGATGGCGTTAATTCTCCCATCGAGAGAACGCCATCCGCCCTTGCTAGCCGAAGCAAGTCTGAGTGCTAAGTCGGGGCCTTACTTATCGCTAGGCTCGGTAAACTCAGCATCGATGACATCGTCACCCCCCCCACTGCTGTCTCCGGTAGCAGCATCGGGACCACCGGCAGCGGCAGTATCACCACCCGCCTGCTGGTAGAGGTTGGCACTGATGGCGTACAGGCCCTGCTGCACTTCCGTGGTTAGGCTCTGCATTTGCTCGTAGTTGTCAGCGGCAACAGCATCCTTGAGGGCTTTGATTTGTCCTTCTAGCTTCTCTTTCTCATCGGCAGGGACCTTGTCACCCAACTCGTTGAGCTGCTTTTCAGCCTGGTAAGACAGCGAATCCGCTTGGTTCTTGAGGTCGATTTTTTCGCGACGCTCCTTGTCAGCGGCAGCATTGGCTTCCGCATCCTTCACCATCCGATCCACCTCATTGTCATCGAGGGTGGATGCGCCAGTAATGCTGATGGTCTGCTCCTTGCCGGTGCCCTTATCCTTGGCGGTGACGCTCAAGATACCGTTAGCATCGATATCAAAAATCACCTCAATTTGAGGAACGCCACGGGGGGCGGCGGGAATGCCATCCAGTCGGAAGGTGCCCAGACTTTTGTTGTCGTTAGACATTTCCCGTTCCCCTTGGAGAACGTGAATTTCTACATTGGTCTGGCCGTCCACAGCGGTGGAGAAGGTTTCAGACTTCTTGGTGGGAACGGTGGTGTTGCGGGGGATCAGCTTGGTCATGACGCCGCCCAGGGTCTCCACACCGAGGGACAGTGGGGTCACGTCTAGGAGCAGGATGTCCTTGACTTCCCCGGCCAAGACGCCGCCCTGAATGGCTGCCCCAATGGCGACCACCTCGTCAGGGTTGACGGTTTCATTGGGGGTTTTGCCCAGCACCTTCTCGACCAAGGCCTTGACGGCGGGGATGCGGGTGGAACCGCCCACCAACACCACTTCATCAATCTCGGACTTGTCCAGCTTGGCATCTTTGAGGGCTTGCTCAACGGGGATGCGGCTGCGATCGATCAAGTCAGCGGCCAATTCCTCAAACTGGGCTCGGGTGAGCACGGTTTCTAGATGTTTGGGACCGTCTTGGGTGGCGGTGATAAAGGGCAAGTTGATCTCGGCTTGGGTGACGCTAGAGAGTTCAATCTTGGCTTTTTCAGCGGCTTCAGTCAGGCGCTGCAGGGCCTGCTTGTCCTTGCGAAGGTCAATGCCCTCAGAATTTTGGAACTGCTTCGCGAGGTAATCGACGATCTTTTTGTCAAAGTCGTCGCCGCCCAGGTGGGTATCCCCAGAGGTGGCCAACACCTCAAAGACACCGTCGCCCACTTCCAAAATGGAAACGTCGAAGGTACCGCCCCCTAGGTCAAAAACGAGGATGGTTTCGTTGCTCTTGCGGTCTAGACCGTAGGCCAATGAGGCGGCGGTGGGCTCGTTGATGATTCGCAGTACTTCGAGGCCCGCGATTTTGCCCGCGTCTTTGGTGGCTTGCCGCTGGGAGTCGTTGAAGTAAGCGGGGACGGTAATCACCGCTTGGGTGATGGTCTCACCGAGATATTTGCTGGCGTCGTCTGCCAACTTGCGCAAAACCTGTGCGGAAATCTCTTCCGGGGCAAACTGCTTGCCCGCTTGGGAGCTATCAATTTTGAGGTTATTGCCCACATTCATGACCTTATAGGCCACTTCGGTGGACTCGGTGCCGACTTCGTCAAAGCGGCGACCAATGAAGCGCTTGACGGAATAAAAGGTGTTCTCGGGGTTCATCACCGCCCCGCGCTTGGCGATTTGACCGACGAGGCGATCGCCATTCTTGGCATAGGCGACGACGGAGGGCGTGGTGCGAAACCCTTCGGCGTTTGCAATTACTGTGGGTTTGCCCCCTTCCATAACGGCGACCACAGAGTTGGTGGTCCCTAAATCAATGCCAACTACCTTGCCCATAGATGTGCTCCGGCTTAACTGATATATCTATAGTGCTTGCAGCGCCTGATTCTCTGAAGGGGGGGATACCGAACCTGTTACCACTTGCTAGGTCGGGGGCGCGTGATTAATCTACCTCAAAAAGCTTGTCGTGCAAGGATTGCTGCACCCGGTTCAATGCAGCCCGTTAGGGGCTGTAACTGTTCTACAGGAAGGATTCTGGCGCTAATTCCCGGCAATCCCTACACCAATTTGCGATCCACCCAGCGTTGGGCCTTTTGCAATGCTTCTGAACGGGTCCAGGCTTTGGGTACGGCGAGGGCGGTGCCGGTAGCATAGTTGACCCAGGCCGCGTAAATCGGGGAGCCATTCCATTCACTCCGGTCCAGTTCAATACGTGCCCCTCGATAGGTATAGGACAAAACGATGTGGGGATAGTCGGGGTCTAGGATCACGGAGGGAGGGAGTGGAGGGGAGCGAGGGGAAAGTTAAGGATTGTTGCAGGTATCCTAAAGCATTCTGACTGGGTTGGTTTTAATCTTTGGTTCTAGATTCTATGTTGAGCGATCGCCTTCTAACCTATGGATTCCATTCAAGATTTTGTGACCCTGTTTGATGCTGTCCTCAAGGCAGATGGGTTTGAGATTCAGCGCCATCACAGCTTAGAGGGGACTGAGATGGTGACCGCTTTCTACGGGCGTCGGAAGAACTATCACTACTTTGTATTGGACCTCCAGCACACCTTAAAGGGCAACTTAGACCACCTGGTTGATGCCCATGAGGCCGCCTGCAAGTGGGTTAATAGCCAATATAAAACCCCTAAAGCGTTGCGTTTACAGGCCCCGATCATTCAAACCGTATTGGTGACGACTGAGCCCTTTAGCCGAGACATGCAGGAGCAGGCGCTCACCCAAATGGATGCCTTGGCGACCCGATCGGCGATGGGCGGTGAAATCAGTAATGCCACCCTAGTGGACTTGCCCAGACGCACCACCGCGCCGTTGAAGGCGGTGCAGATGATGGGCTGGGCGATTCAGAAGAAGGTGCAAAAGATGGTGGAAGACCAGGCCCAAAAAGCCTTCCAGCAATTGCCGGGAACGGCGGAGGTGCCACCGGAGGCAGAGGCTGATTTAGAGGCCGCACCGAAGAGTCGGGTGTCTCAATGGCCACCGGGCTGGGCTTGGGGTTTTATTGTGCTGTGTGGGGTCATTGTTGGGTTTCGAGGGGCGATTCCCACTGCGGTGGGAATCGCTGCTGCGGGCACCTGCTATCAGATTTCGCGCGATCGCAGCCAATCCACCCAAAGTCGCGTGTTGAAGTGCTTGGGCGTCACGGTGGGCGCTTGGGTGGTGGTGTTTGCGATCGCTGTCTTCCATATGATCCTGTTCGGCGGTTAAGCCCCCTCCATCGGGTCGGTTTTTGCCTGGGATCGGTTCGCGAACCCCGGTGAACCGATCAACCCAGCCGATGCTAGGGGCCAACTTGAACACCTCTGCCTTGCTGACTGAGCAGCATCTTGGTAAATTTAAACAGACCGATCAGTCTCTTTGATTTCCTTCATGGGTGCCGCCTCTTTTTTTGATCGCCAACAAACCGATCGGTCTTTTATCCTGTCAAGGGTTTGAATGAATGCTGAAGCTCTACTATGCTCGCCCTTCGGTTTATGCCCGCCCTGTCTGGTTGGCACTACTCGAAAAGCAGTTGCCCTTTGAGTTAATTCCGGTGGATTTAGGGGGTCAGCAATTTGAGCCCGACTTCCTGACGTTGAATCCCTTTGGCCATATCCCGGTATTGGTGGATGGTGGCTTCCGCGTGATTGAGTCCCTGGCGATTTTGGATTACTTGGACGCGCAGTATCCCAGTCCCAGCCTATTGCCCAAGTCCGCAAAAACCCTGGCCCAGGTGCGGATGGTGCAACTGGTGGCTTTGAATGAGTTGTTGCCTGGGGTGGTCCAATTGCTGATCCATGGGGAGCCGTCTGGGAAGCCGTCCCAGGCCTTGGACTATGCAAGGTTGAAGGCCACGAACGCCCTCAGCTTTTTGGAAACGTCTTTGGGGGATGGGCCTTATTTTGCGGGTGATCGCCTCACCCAGGCTGAGATTGTGGCGGGGACCTTGGTTGGCCGGATGCCGGATCTGGGTATTGATCTAGCCCCCTATCCCCAATTAAATCGCTGGTCTGAGCGCCTGCTGGCGCGACCCAGTTGGCAAGCCATCGAACTGAGTGCCGACGAATGGCGAGATTTTAGGCGACGGTTTCGCATCGCCCCCAGAATTTGGCAGCGCCGTCGCCGTCAGCGTATGGTGGCGTTATCGTCAGTTGCTTTGTAGATGAGATCGCCTCACCCCTTACCCCAATCCTGGCTTCACGCCGCTGCCTTTGTGTTGGTTTCCCTCTGGGTATTACTGTGGATTGGCGTGGCGATATGGCCTTACCATCGCGGTCTCTGGGGATATAGCTGGGGGCTCTTGACCGGGTTCATGGCCCTGGTAATTGCGGCTAAAGTTACGGCTCCGCGTTTGAAAAATAGCGATGCGATCGCTGGCATCGTCTTCGCCAATATCATGCAGACCTTTGTGCTGACGGCGTTGCTGATCCACTGCGTGCCCCACTTTCGAGTTGGGGTCTCCCTCCCCGATACCCCTCAAAACATTTTTTTGGAAAGCCTTGGCAAAGAGCGACCTCCCTTGCCCAGTCACGTTACGCTTTTGGGGCAACTGCAACCGGAACTGACTATTCGCGACATTTATCAGCCCAGTCGCACCAAGCAAGACCCCAATCCTCGCCCCATTGAGATTAGCTACACGCCCTTAGTCAGCCGTGACTGGACCCCGGCGGACCCCGTCACGGTACTGGTGGATGGAGAGACCCATCAGGAGCAAAGGGTCTGGACGGGCATCCTCTATCCGTTTGCGCCTAGGGCGGGCGAGCCTGGACCGCTGATCAACCCGATGCTCCATATTCAGGGCATGGGATACAACGTAGCTTGGCTACAGCGTCAGGCTAATTTCCAGTTTGAGCCTGAGTATGCCTATCTGTTGATGACCGACAACCCGGCTCAACTGCGGCAGCGGCTCTATTTCGTTTTAATGCTCTTTGGCATCTACTTGTTGGGCATGGTTTTCCTCTACGTCAGACCGAAAAAACAGTCCTAATGGCCCATATTCTGAAACCGCCGGCCCCCTTAGATGGCCTCACCGCACCCACGGTCTTTCTGGCGGGGTCCATTGAAATGGGTCGCGCCGAAGATTGGCAGGCGGCAGTGTCGCGATCCCTGCAATCCGAGGACATCGTGATTCTCAATCCCCGCCGCGATGACTGGGACCCCACCTGGGCGCAGCACATGGATAATCCCCCCTTCCGGGAACAGGTGGAATGGGAGCTGGCCGCCCAAGAGCGGGCCACCCTAATCGTCATGTACTTTGCCCCTTCGACCCAATCGCCCATTTCGCTGCTGGAGCTGGGTTTATTTGCCCGTAGCCAGAAGCTTGTGGTGTGCTGCCCGGAGGGATTTTGGCGTAAGGGGAATGTTGATATTGTCTGCGATCGCTACAACGTGCCGATGGTAGATGACCTCGACGGTCTAGGGGCTGCAATTCGCCAGCAACTGACCAATCAACCCAACGAGATTAACTAAGATACATCGCTGGCCCATGCATCTTAGTTAATCTCGCAGGAGTGGGTGACGAGGTTGATATCGCAATGAACACCGCCATACCAACCCCAGGATGACTGGGGTCAGTGCAAGGCCCCTTGTATAGGGATGTATCCAATTGCATCACGCCGCAATTATGGGATGGGCATCCTGTGCCAAAATGACAGGCGAGTCATCAGGGTCTTGTATCGACGGCGCTTTTTTGCTTGGGGAAGCTTCCCTAACCAGGGGAAGTCCTGTTTTTGCAACCCGCGATTTGCCCTAGTGCCTAGGGCGAGATGACGGGAGTTCCTGAGATAGACCCATGGATTTAAGCGAGCTACTAACCCGCTACGATGCGGGAGAACGGGATTTTCGGAATGCGAATTTAGCAGGGGCAGATCTGTCCCAACGGGTGCTGCCAGAGATCAATCTACGTGAATCTAATTTGTCTGGGGCGATCCTGGATGGGGCCGATCTCCATGGCGCTAACCTGCGCGGGGTCAAACTGGCCCAATCCTCGCTATTCAAAACCAATTTAATGTTGGCCAATCTGATTGGTGCTGACTTTACTGGTGCCAACCTGATGCATGCCAATCTGACGGAGGGGGGGATGCGGGGGACCATATTAACCCGAGCCACGTTGGTCCAGGCGACCCTGCAAGATGCCAACCTGAATGAAGTCAACTTAGATGAGGCCAACCTAGAGGGGGCCAATTTATCGGGGGTCAGTTTAAACCGCGCCCGATTAGCAAAGGCGAACTTGACTGCAGCCAATTTAGAGGGGGCCAGCCTCGCCAGCGCCACCCTAGTAGAAGGGATTTTGGTGAGGGCCAAGCTGCAAGGGGCCATTGTCAGTGGGGCTACCCTAGATCTGGCGGATATGACCGAGGTTGATCTCAGCCGCGCCAAGCTCCAAGGCTGCAGCATGGTGAATACGATTCTAGTCCGGGCCAACCTGCGGGGGACCAACCTGAGCTGGAGTTCATTGCGCGGCGCTGATCTCACCGGAGCAACCCTCTATAGCCGTCGCCACTTAGGTTAAGACGTTACCACCTTGAGAACGTGCTCCATCGCATCTCTTAAG
>JAQCKL010000044.1 GCA_027592485.1 Cyanobacteriota bacterium | reverse complement strand
ATCAGGAGAACCGCCGCCCCCTCGGCCCGGTGATATTCCTGCAGATATTGAAAACACTGATTTTGAAGACGATGGTATCGAAGACGGTGACCTTGAAAATCAGGACGAGGGGTTTGGGGCATTTGACCCAGAGCGGCAACGCGCTCTCCTCGGGGCTGCCCGCCAATACCTGGACCAAAGTGAGTTTGGCGGCATTAACAGTGATCCGGGTTTAGTCGGGGCATCCATTGCCGCTGGCTGGCCAGGGGCGATCGACTCTGGCTGCTTCTTTGCCAGCTTCGAACCCGCACCCCAGCCCGTCAGCGGTGCGGGCGAGGCCATGTTTTTCACCCGTAATCTCGGGCTGGTAAAAACGGATGAGCTGCCGCGTTTAGTACAGGGAGATCTCTTCCAGCAGGGCGACTACTGCAATGCCGCCTTCTATGAAGTGGTTGAAAATGGCCTGCCCGTGTTGTTTGTGTCGCTGATTGGCATTGGCGATGGTAACCCCCCTGGCAGTGCCGTGGCCGTCTTTTGGGAGTCAGATCCCCGCCCTTAATCCCGTTCCCATGATCCCAAGCGCCTGCTGCTATCACCCTATTGCTGCCCTCCCTTGTAATGAAATCCCCTGACCCAACCCCTCAAAAACGTCCTTTCTGGCAGTATCTGGTCGCGCCGATGTTAGTGATCTCTGTGGGTCTCCACGGTGCCTTACTATTGCTACCGACCGGAGCCTCAGATGATGAATTGGTGCCTGCTCCCGATCCCGAAGAAGATGGGATCGCCATTACCCGCATTGATCCTCCCAGCAATCCAGCGGCAGGACCTCAGGCGACAGGCACTCCAACCGCAGAAAATCGCAATAGCAGCGCCAAAACCAATCCCTCCAGCCCCAATTCATCTCCCAGCTCAAGCAGGGCGAACGCTAGCAGTGGCTCAGCCCGTAGCTCAAGTGGGAGTGCGTCTGCCTCTGCCAACGGTAGTCGAGGCAATCGTCCTGCAGGCCCGTCACGGTCATCGGCCACACCTCGGAATTCAAGGGAATCCGATCCAACCTCTAGAGCGTCAGGTTCAACTAATTCACGTTCATCTAATTCAGGGCGCACCACCCAAACTACCGCCCTGGATCCCACAACACATTTCCTTGACTATTTCGCCGTTTTTGAGACCTACCGTGGCCCTGTGCCGGTTGCAGCCGAGGAAGTGGAGGAACTCAAAGATTTGTGGCTGAGTGGTCTAAAGGAAGCGGGCGTATCATTAGCCAACCTGGGATCGGACGATATTCAACCGTTGGCAAATTTAGAAAAAATTCCCTACCCATCTGCCATCTGCCTTCCCCAAGCCCCCGCTACCGCGCAGCTTTTGGTGTTCGTTGCCGCTGACGGAACCCCTCATCCTGATGTGTTGCCTTTGAAGGATACGGGCTATACCAGCTTTGATGATCAGGCAGAGACCGTCATTAGAAACCACGATTTTCCTAAACAGGATGCGCCAGGGGCCTATCTGGTGGATGTGGTAGTTGATTACGACAGTGGCACCTGCACATGGCCTCCGGCCATAGCGGGGGTTGCCGACGACTTTTGGACGCTGCTTGACAGTTATATTGGCCCTAATTTAACCCGCTCTAACGAGGCGGAGGCCGCTGAGGAGACATGGCGATCGCAGCTCGCCCTTCCCGCCGCAACCCCTGCTGCAGGCTTTGAGGCCACTGTTGCATACAACCTAGGGTTGTGTCTGCCCATTGCTCCGACCCCAGCCCAATTTGGCATCGTGGTCGAACCAGATGGCACCCTTAGAGCGGCACCAAAACTACTGCGCTCGACGGGATACGAGCAGTTTGATCGTCAAGCTCAAGGGTTGGTAGACGTATTCTCTTTTTCAGGTTCCGACGCACCCCAAGTCCATGTATTAACTGTCCCCGTGGCCTATAACGCCCTATTGTGTGAGTCTTTATCTCCTGCAGACCCGTAGGGCGGGTTTCCCCTGTTCGGTATAGCAGTCGCCAGTCCGGTTAGGGCAAGACTGCGAGCCACTTTGCTTGTATGGAAACGATTAGAGCGATCCTAGGTGTCCTCAGCACAGATGCCAGCAATATATTCCAGGGCTGGCATCTGTGCCGAGGGTTTCAGTCATGACGAAATCACCCCGAGCCCCTTCTAGAAGGAGCTCGGGGTGATTTTAGCTATTGATAGTGTTGGCAGCTGAGGCGGCGTTGGTCCTGCGGTTGGTCAGGTCGGTGACTACACCTTGGCTTCTTCCTTAATCAGCTTGTCCCAACCCATTTCCTTGAGGTTGTTGTTGCGCCGTAGGGGCCGGGTAACCAGCTCTAAAATGTCACGGGCATTGGCAAAACCGTGGATTTGGGCAAAGGTAAACTCAACCGACCACTTGGTATTGATGCCGCGCGCCTCTAGGGGATTGGCATGGGCCATACCGGTGATTACCAGATCAGGACGGGTTGCTTGAATCCGCTGGAGCTGATTGTAGTTATCGGGCTTTTCGATAATCTTGGGCAGAGCGGTGTTCATTTCGTGGCAGGTTTTCTCTAGCAAGGCCAGTTCCGCCGCTTGGTAACGCTTATCCATATAGGGGATACCGATTTCTGGCACAGTCATGCCGCAGCGGATCAAGAATCGAGCTAGGGAGATTTCCAGCAGGTTATCGCCCATGAAATACACGGACTTGCCCCGAATCAAGGCGATATAGTCCTCCAGGGACGCCCAGATTTTGGCCTCCCGCTCCTCTAGTCCTTTGGGCTCGATATTAAAGACCGAGCAGATTTTCTCGATCCAGGCGCGGGTGCCATCGGGACCAATCGGGAAGGGTGCGCCGATCAGCTTGCACTTACGGCGGCGCATCAATGTGGTGGCGGTGCGGGACAAGAACGGGTTCATGCCGATCACATAATCCCCTTCGTCCAGAACCGGGAGTTCGGTATAGCGTTTGGCGGGCAGCCAGCCGCCCACCTTAATGCCCTGCTTTTTCAGCTCTAGGTTCATTTGGGTGACGATGGGATCGGGCACCGAACCAAACAGCACCAGGTTGGGATGGTCATGGTAGTGGGTTTCGTCTGCGTCGCTATGGGTGGTAGTATCTGTTTTTTTGCGCCCCAGACCCAGGAACTTTTGGATGCCGCCCCGCTCTTCCTTTTCTTCAGGGGTGGTGACATCGGCGCTAGTGGGACAGCGGTTGGCCATGGCCGCTAGGACGGTGTCTTCCCCCTGGGTGAAGGCATAGTCGAGGCCGTTGGCCCGAGCCACCACGATGGGAATACCGATTTCATCTTCCAGCTTGGGGGCCAGACCTTCGAGATCGGTTTTGATGATCTCGGTGGTGCAGGTGCCGATCCAAACGATCACGGAGGGGTTGCGATCGCGCTTAATCTGCAAACACAGGCGCTTCAGCTCCTCGTAATCATTGAGCTGGGCGGAGATATCGGCCTCCTCCAGCTCAGCCATGGCGTAGCGGGGTTCCGCAAAGATCATCACCCCCATGGCATTTTGCAAGAAGTAGCCACAGGTCTTGGTCCCAATCACCAAAAAGAAGCTGTCTTCAATTTTTTGGTATAGCCAGGCCACGCAGCTGATGGGGCAAAACGTATGGTAGTTACCAGTCTCGCAATCAAACTCAAGGCTTTGAGGTTGGGCTTGAGCCAAGGTCATGGGTCAGAGTCCTTTACGTAGGGCAAATAGGTTGGGCAAAGTCAGAGGTCTGCCATATCTGGCAGTAATGGGGTCTCTTCACTTTCCTGGGTATCAATGGTCGGGGGAATGCTGCCGTTGTCGATGGCCATCATCGGGTCAAAGTTCAACCCCAAGACCTCTACCAGCGCATCTTCATCCGCATTCAGTTGGTAGAACGGCACCATCAGATTTCCGAGCTTCGGTTCTAGGGCATTCACCACGCCCAATACCAGAAAGGACGAAGGGCGGCTACCACCATCGGGGGTCCGGGTCGAGGTTTGACGCATCTGCAAGGTGAGCCAAGGGCGGTTCGCTTGCACATAGTCCAACCATTTTTGGCGGATAACCGAGGTGAAGTTCTCAAAGAAGGCCATTGCTTTATCTCAATCCGTTGCGTAGGAACGCCTCATGATAGAAGAAATCCACTTAGGCGGATGGACTAGCGGCCAGAACGGGTGCACCAGCGACGATTCGTTGATAGTCACTGGTGCCATGGCCTTACACCATCATTAGATCCAGCTCATCCTTGGGCTGCTGGGGTGCATCTTCCGGCGGGTTCAGATAGAAGTCTGAGAGCAGGGAGAACAGCTCGCGATCGGCGGCATCCTTAGGAATAACCCCTTCCGGCTGCGCCAAAATCTGATCGGCAATGTTCAGATAGTACTGGGAGACCGACTCCAACATCGGATCCGTTTCCGCCATCTCAAAGATGGTCTTGCCCTTCACCCGAGAGACCCGAATGTCTTCGATCAGGGGCAAGATTTCGAGCACCGGGATGGGCACATGCTCGATGTACTTATCGATCAGGTCCCGCTTCGAGGTGCGGTTGCCAATCAAACCCGCCAGGCGCAAGGGGTGAGTCCGGGCCTTTTCTCGCACGGAGGCCGCAATGCGGTTGGCGGCAAACAGTGCATCGAAACCATTATCGGTAACGATCATGCAGTAGTCGGAGTAGTTGAGGGGGGCAGCAAAGCCACCACACACCACGTCACCCAACACATCAAACAAAATCACGTCGTACTCGTCAAAGGCATTCAGCTCTTTGAGGAGCTTCACGGTTTCACCCACCACATAACCACCGCAGCCAGCACCAGCCGGGGGACCACCGGCTTCAACGCAATCTACACCGGCATAGCCTTTGTAGATCACATCCTCGGGCCAGATGTCTTCGTAGTGGAAGTCTTTTTCTTGCAGGGTGTCGATGATCGTGGGAATCAGAAAACCGGTCAGGGTAAACGTACTGTCATGTTTCGGGTCGCACCCGATTTGCAGCACCTTTTTGCCTCGTTTAGCTAACGCGACAGAGATATTGCAACTGGTTGTGGACTTACCAATGCCACCCTTGCCATAGACAGAGAGTTTCACAGCTTGAGGTCTCCTCGGGGGTAATTTCAGACGTAATTTCAGACTTGAGTTTTTGTGGAGGACTGTTCCTAGGTGTTCAGGGACAGTAGCCACTGCCTTGGGAGCAGTAGCGGTTTTCGGCTTGGTTAGCATTATGGGCAGCCTGACTCGGAAGGGGAAGCGGCCAGAAAAGTCGACAGAGCCCTTAAGCGACTTTAAAAGCTAAAAATTAGCCTATAAAACTTCTTGGAGATTGAGAATCGGTTTCAAGCCCTATAAATCTCATTGATTTAGATTTAATGCCTGGTTTTATATAAATAAATTCAAAAGACAAAAACTGAATCTTTAATAAAGGCAGTGATTTTGGGGGTTGGGATGAGGTGGCATGGGGGTTGCGATCGCGCTGCCCCATCACCCATTGGGGGGTGCGGCGCACCTGGGGTAACTCGCCCCCAGGCTGACTATCAAGCCAGTGATGTCCATCAGATGCCTGGGTTTTTTGAGGGTAAATTGAGCGCCAGCCAGATGGCTAAGGGGTGAACGGTTTGCCCCGTAACGCCTAGACCGGACTCCGTTCTAACGGGCAACACCCCGAGGCTGGTTGGGATGACCTGAAATGGCTTCGGCTAACGCCCCGCCATAAGTGGAATGCTGCGGGCAAGCTGGGGCCATAACCCGCCGGAGCGTTCTCTACCCCGTCCGGTTCAGGCCAGCAAAATCAGCACTGTTGTATTCGCTGCCCTTTTTTTGTTACGAATGATTGTGATGGCCGAATTAGGTTACATCCCTTAAAAAAAGGACCGGGATAGCCCCATGGGCTGCCCGGTCCTTGCTGTTATTGACTTCGCACGAAGCCCTCAAACCTTGCCAAAACCTTAAGCCGTCCCCACCAAGGTTTCGCTCAACTCCCAGAGGCGCTTCGCCTTGGTGTCGTCGCTACCCTCAGCAGAGAGTTCTTGCACAAAGGCATCCCGTCCCTGCTTTTGACGGTTACCCCAACTCCAGTGAACCCCCGACTGCTTGAACTCTGGATCGGCCACGACGGCAGCCACCCGCTCACCCGCCAATGCCTGAGAAACATAGCCGCCGGTAATGTTCTTTTGAAACCAAGGGAAAATGGTTTGAAACAGCGAGTAGTGATTGCGGAACAGGGGTGTGTCAGCGACGCAGCCCGGATAGAGGGAGTTAAAGAGGATGCCGGTGTCGTGGTAGCGGCGGTGTAGCTCCCGCGTGATCAGCATGTTGCAGAGCTTGCTGTCTTTGTAGGCTTTGCCCGACTTAAATTTTTTGCCGTTGATCATCGAGATCGGCGCTTTAAAGCCCGCAGCTAAACCCTGCATATTCCCCAAGTCGGGGGGCGCAGGAATCGGGATTTTACCCCCCAATTCTTTGCTGTTGGCGGTCACCGTTCCCAGAATAATCAGGCGCTTGTCAGCCGCAGGGGATTGCTTCAGATCGTCGAGTAGCAGCTCGCAGAGCAAAAAGTGGCCCAGGTGGTTGGTGGCGACACTCAGCTCATAACCATCCTCGCTGTACTGGGGTTCCTTAAGTAAGGGGAGATAAACGGCGGCATTGCACACCAGACTACTTAAGGGGCGATTGGTTTCTCGAAAGGCTTGCACAAACTGGCGCACGCTTTGCAGGGAGGCCAAATCCAGATGTAAAACGGTGCGCTGCTCTGGTTTAATGCCAACGGTTGTGGCCGCCTGCTTGGCTTTTTCTAAATTGCGGCAGGCCATGATGACATGCCAGCCCTTATCCGCCAAGGATTTAGCCCCGTAAAGACCAACCCCAGAGGAGGCTCCGGTGACGATAGCCGTCGGTTGAGAATTTCCTGCCATGGTTTTTAAAGCGGTTTGATCCGTAGGAATTTATTCAGAATCGCATACCAACGGGGTCCCCAATTTCTAGACGCCGCTACGGGTAACGTTTTTCAACATTGGAAAGCCAAGCATTGATCGAGATCAATCGTTGGTATCGGGTGGAGGCTCAATCAATGTTGTGGGTTCACCTAAAGTAATGCCAATTCCGAGGGAAGGGCCTAGCACCGAGGCACTGGTGCTGCCTTCGGTGGTGGTGGTGTCTGGGATATAGCTGCTCGGGGCGGTTTGGGACTGACGGTAGCGATCGATTTCATCCTGGAGATCATCGACGATTTCGGTGGCGGTTTTGGAGGGCGGTGGCGAGGCTTCCAGGATTTTGAGCTTGAAGCTGACTTGTTTGATGATCAGCGATTGGGTTTCTGGGTCAAGGGCCACGTCTAGGTCAAATTCACCTTTATTGGCTAAGACGATCGCCATGGCCCGCTCCACCAGGCTGGTGCCCATTTCAACCAGGGTGGGCTTGTAGGCGGCAATGTAGGCATTGACCGTGTCTCGCAGGGCTACCTTGAGGTTGTCGTTTTGCAAGCAGCGAATGGTTTTCTCGGCTAACTCAACCCAGATGGGATCAACGACTTGTTTCAGGGCGAGAGACCAATCAAATTGTGCTTGCAGATGGTCAATGACTGCGGCAACTTCGTCGCGGGTGACTTGGCCGTCTTCGACGATGGGGAGAATGTTGACAACGGCTTGGCGCAGGACATCGATGGGCAGGTCCTGTAAGCCCGTTTGCTGGACATAGGCGGTGAGGGTGTTTGTGACTTTATGACGCAGGGCGACTCGCCAGTCTTTAACTTGGGCGGCGATCGCCTGTTCCCCCGCACTCACCACATAATCAGACCAATCTTGCGCCTGAAAGGCGGTGATCACGACCTCGACCCATGTTTCCCATTCCGCCCCTCGGATCACGAGGGCTTCGGCTTGGGCCTTGACGCTGAGGATGGAACCGGCGATCGCCCGCCATTCTTCCAGAGAATCGGTCAACCCATAGGCGTCCCCATAGGCGCACAGAACGCCTTGCACAGCATTCAGGGTTTCGTCATTGAGCTTAGGCACTGCTTTTCCTCCCCTGATAGGGCTGGTTGAGTGGATTCAGGTGATAGGCAGCCTGAATTGGGCGATTTCCGACCATGAATGTACCGGTGTTGTAGGGGCGGGTTTAGCAAGGTTCCTGGTGTTATGGCCAATGGATATCAACAAGACCCGCCCGTACGGGTCTTGTCTGTTCTAGAAATCTCCTTTAAGCGAGGAGGCACTCATATATTTAATCTATTAACCAATCAAACAGCTGCTGGACCGTGAGGACGATCTCCCCAGCAAACTCAGGCACGGGCAGCACCATTTGCGGCGCATCAAAAAATCGTGGCGTCTGGTCAGGCTGATAGGTCAAGACCATCGACTCTTCCGCATCGATCATCCAGCCCATCGCCGTACCGTGGTCCAGGCAATGGAGAATATTGCGCGTCACCTTGGTTTGACTTTGGCCAGGGGACAAGATTTCTATGGTCCAATCCGGCTGGAGGTCAAACCGGTTAGCAACCCGGCCATTAGGCTGCCGGGGAATCCGCTCCCAACGAAACACAGAAACATCTGGGACCAGCGATCGCCCCCCAAAGGTACAGCGGAGTTCTGTATAAGCACGCCCCACCTTGTCTGGTTTCAGCGCAGCATTCACAAACGTGCCGAAATCGAGCTGCAAGGTACTGTGTTCGCCTTGGGGCATGGGCTTTTGGATGATTTGACCGTCTATATATTCACTGGCAGGCTTCGTTTCAGGCTGCTGAAGGAAGGCTTCTAGAGTGATGAGACGCGGTGAGGTCTGAACCATAGGACAAGGTGAAAGCAGCTGTTGCCTGACGACTTAATTGTAGGCGGGGGTGATTGAAGTGGCGTAGCCCACACCATGTCTACTGGGTGCATGTCTTCGCGGGTTAAATGGCCTGATCAACGGATACAGGGCTGCAATGTGGCCACCACCGATCGCGCCAGCGCGTCATAGTCGTATCCCCCTTCCAGGCCGAACAATAAGCGGGGCTGAATTTGCAAACAGTACTCGGTAAACACCCCAAAATCAGACGGTTGCAGCGAAATCCCGGCCAGGGGATCGGCCTGGGTGGCGTCATAACCGGCGCTAATTATCAGCAAATCGGGGTTGAATTCCTGCAAAAACGGTAGGACCCGTTGCTCAAACTGCAGTTGATAGTCCGCCAGGGTGCTGCCGCGAGGCATGGGCAAGTTCAACACATTGCCAAAGGTGCCCTGGTCGTCTGCCCTGCCAGTGCCGGGATAGGCTGGAGATTGGTGGAGGGAGCAATAGGCGATCACCCCATTATTTTCCACCAGGGCTTGGGTGCCATTGCCGTGATGGACATCCCAGTCGAGAATGGCCACCCGCTCTATACCCGGTTCTTGCAGTGCATAGTGGGCAGCGATCGCCGCATTAGAAAAGAGACAAAAGCCCATGCCGCGATCTCGCACCGCATGGTGACCCGGCGGGCGGGCTAGCACAAAGGCAGAGCGTCCAGCCTTGACCACTTGATCGACCCCATCCAACCAGCCATTCACCGCTAGTAAAGCCACCTCATAGCTCTGGGGAGAGATCGGGGTGTCGGGGTCGAGGAGACCCCCACCGGTTTGGGCTAACTGCGCTAATGCCTCCATGTAATGGGAGGAGTGCAGCTGAGCAATCATCGACAAGGGATCGCGATCCGCCAATGCCGTTGGGGCTTGCCAGGTGAGATAGGGCGCTAACGCACTCCCTTGCAGGGCCGCCACCACCGCCTTGAGACGCCCCCCATTTTCGGGATGATATGGCCCGGTATCGTGGGTCAAAAATGCCTCGGAATAGATCACCGATACTGCGGCAGCCATAGGGGTATTGAGAATGCGTTAGGTTCATCGTGGAACCCCTCTAGGATACCCGCCACTCCAGGGATGCAGCCTCTGAGAACTGAAAATTTGTGCTAGAATATTGGGCGCGGTCACGCATTTTTTGCAATTAATTCGGCCTTTTAAAACACGATTCGACTCAAAACGTCTGTTTTTAGCTGAATGCTTGCGATTTTGGAGATTTTTCCCCCATGAGTATCATCCCCACCGACTTGCGGAACGAGATGTCCCGTTCCTATCTCGAATACGCCATGAGCGTAATTGTGGGGCGCGCCCTACCCGATGCCAAAGACGGTCTCAAGCCCGTGCATCGGCGGATTTTGTATGCCATGCACGAACTGGGCTTGACCGCCGATCGCCCCTTCCGGAAATGTGCCCGTGTGGTCGGGGAAGTGCTGGGTAAGTATCACCCCCACGGGGATACCGCCGTCTACGATGCCCTGGTGCGCATGGCCCAAGATTTCTCCATGAGATCGCCCCTGATTAACGGCCACGGCAACTTTGGCTCGGTGGATAATGATCCCCCAGCGGCGATGCGATACACCGAATGTCGCCTGCAATCCCTAACCACCGACGCCCTACTCCAGGACATTGAGTCCGACACCGTCGATTTCAGCGATACCTTCGACGGTTCCCAGCAGGAGCCCATCGTCCTGCCCTCCCGGATCCCACAGCTCTTGCTGAATGGTTCCTCCGGCATTGCGGTGGGCATGGCCACCAACATCCCGCCCCATAACCTAGGGGAATTGCTGGATGGGGTGGTGGCGCTGATTAATAACCCCGAGATCACCACAGCCGAACTGATGGCGCTGATCCCCGGACCTGATTTCCCCACTGGGGCACAAATCTTGGGTACCAGTGGTATCCGGGATGCTTACATGACCGGTCGCGGCTCCATCACCATGCGAGGGGTGGCGGAGATCGAAACCATTGAGCAGCGGGGTCGTCCTGATCGCGACGCCATCATCATTACTGAGTTGCCCTACCAGACCAATAAGGCAGCGATGATCGAACGCATTGCCGAAATGGTCAACGAGCGCCGCCTGGAGGGGATTTCTGATATTCGCGACGAGAGCGATCGCGATGGCATGCGGATCGTGATCGAACTGAAGCGCGATGCCTACCCTCGGGTGGTTCTGAATAACCTCTACAAGCAGACCCCCCTCCAAAACAACTTTGGGGTCAACATGCTGTCCCTGGTGAATGGCGAACCCCAGCTCCTAGGGCTGAAGCCATTGCTGGAGGTCTTTCTTGATTTCCGAGTCGAAACCATTACCCGCCGCACCCAGTACGAACTGCGGAAAGCCCAAGAGCGGGACCACATTCTCCAGGGATACTTGGTTGCCCTAGAAAATATGGACGTGATCATTGCCCTGATTCGCCATGCGGCGGATACCCCTACGGCTAAGCAAGAGCTAATCGCCTCCTACGGGTTGACCGAGCCCCAGACCGATGCCATTCTGCAAATGCAACTGCGCCGCTTGACGGCTCTAGAAACGGACAAAATTGAGCGGGAACACGAGGACCTAGAGGCCAAAATTATTGATCTGGAAGACATTTTGGCCCGGCGGGAACGGATTCTTGGCATCATTGAATCCGAGCTGGGCCAAATTCGAGATCGCCATGTCAATCCTCGCCGCACCGTGATTGAGCGAGCCGATGGCGAACTCACCGATATCTCCCTGATTGCTAATGAGCAAGTGGTGATCTTGGTGACCGAATACGGCTACGTCAAGCGTATGCCCGTGGATACCTTCGAGGCCCAGAGCCGCGCTACCCGAGGCAAGGCCGGTGCCCGTATTAAAGAAGACGACGGCATCCAGCACTTCATCACCTGTTACTGCCACGATCATGTGCTGTTCTTTAGCGATCGCGGCGTCTCCTATTCGCTACGGGCCTACCAAGTACCAGAAGGGTCTCGGGCCGCCCAGGGCACGCCGATTGTGCAGATGCTGCCCATTCCCAAGGAAGAGAAAATCACCTCGGTACTGGCCGTCCAAGAATTTACCGATGATGAATACCTGGTGATGTTGACCCAGGGGGGCTACATCAAAAAGACGGCCCTCTCAGCCTTTAGCAACATCCGTGCTAATGGCCTGATTGCCATTTCCCTAGAGGATGGCGATGAGCTGAGATGGGTGCGTTTGGGGCGCACCTCCGACACCATTTTGATTGGCTCCCATAAGGGCATGGCCATTCACTTTAAAGCCGATAATGAGCAGTTGCGCCCCTTAGGGCGTCCCACCCGAGGGGTTCGCGCCATGAACCTACGGGATGGAGACAAATTGATCAGCATGGATATCCTCTCTGCCCAGGTGATGGAAGCCGTGGCTGAGGACGTCGAGGACGCTGACGCCATCGAGGAGGAAAGTGATGAGGCCGCAGCCCGTAGGCAGGGGCCTTGGGTTTTGGTCATTACCGCTGGGGGATTGGGCAAACGGGTGCCCGTTTCCATGTTCCGCCTCCAAAACCGCGCCGGGATGGGACTACAAGCTCTGAAGTTCCGCATTCAGCATGACAGCTTAGTCTCCCTGCTCATCGTCAATGAAGATGAAGAGCTGATGCTGGTGACCAATCGCGGCATTATTATTCGCCAGCACATTAACAAGATCTCGATTCAATCCCGAGCCGCCCAAGGGGTCTGCGTACAGCGGTTAGACCAAGAGGACGCGATCGCCGCGATTGCCGCTGTGCCTGTGGTTCTAGAAGATGAGGATGCGACCCTTGATGGAGCCGATGGCACCGACGTATCCGGTCCCGAGATGTCGGGGGCTGAGGGATCAGCAACTGAGGTGACAGGCCCTGAAGCCGTAACCCCAGAACCAGGCTCTGAGGATGAAACCGGATCAGAGGACGAGGCATCCGTCTCTGAGTAGATGCAAGCGGGGCCAGTTGCCTCACGTCCCCGATTCATGATGAATAATGGGTCCAAAATGACTCGACTTGGATATTGTGGCAGCCATATCAGGGGCTCAAACATGGAAACACGCCGTAAAAGCAAGGGGTTCAGATGGTTGTGGCCAGCGTTGCTAATCGCGCCCTTGGCCTGGATCGGCCAAAGCGAATTAAAGACCCAGATTCGTGATCCAGAAGCGATTTTGGTGCTGGGGGGCTCTACCGAGCGGGAGCATTATGCGGCGACCATGGCTCACCAGTACCCTGATCTGGATGTGTGGGTCTCTTCGGGGAGCAACCCCGAGTACGCGGAATGGCTGTTTCACAATGCTGATGTCAGCCGCGATCGCCTCCATCTGGACTACCAGGCCGTAGACACCGTCACCAACTTCACCACCCTCGTAGATGACCTCAAGGCCGCTGGGATCAACAGCGTTTACCTCGTCACTTCCGACTACCACATGCGCCGAGCCACCATTGTTGGACAGATTGTTTTAGGGAGTCGTGACATCGTGTTCAGGCCCATCATTGTGCCCTCCATCGAAACCCATCCTGAGACCCTACTCCGTAGTCTGCGGGATGGCGCAAGGGCCGTTTTTTGGGTTTTTACAGGTCGCACTGGCTCCACTTGGGGGCAGGCCATTAGCCGTTCTTTACCTTGAGATCGGCTCATTTTGGTGCTTGGCGCTAAGTCTGGTTTCTGACAGATCCCTTTAGAATCGACCCTCTCTGTAAACGAGTCGCTAAGATTGGAGACGTGACCTGCGATTTGAATGCCACGTAGCGTTTGGGTTCCTATATGCCGTCAACCGTTCAATCTCCTTACACACCTGAGCAGATTCAGGTGTGGCTCCGGGGATTGCTAACCATTGCCTGGGCCGATGGCCATTTCGATGAAGAAGAAAAGGACCTGATTACCGCCATGACCGAGGCGGATTTGGCTCCGAATGTCAGCTTCTTTGATGCCCTAGAGCCCTTGCCCCCCGAGCAACTGGCCGCCAGCCTAGGAAAGGAGCGCGCCCATGCCGAGAACTTCTTGCGCATGGCCGTAATGGTGGCTTTGGCGGATGGGGTGTATTCCACGGAAGAGGATGAAAAACTCCAAAGTTTTTCGAAAGCACTGGGGCTAGAGGATCACGTTCTGCAGTCCGTCCGCTCTACCGTCTATGACGTGAATGGTCCAGCTGAGGGGCTGACTCCCCCGAAGACAAAAGATGCATCCTTAGAACCGTTAAAGCCAGCTCGGGAATGGCTCGATCAGTTGGAAGTTCACGATCCCCGTCTAGCCCGCTTTATCTGTAAACTGGTACCGTCTCAGTGCCCCTTTGAGCGGGATGTGACTTTGTTTGGGCAGAAAATCGTCCACATCCCGCCCATGTGCAAACTCAACCCCTTGTACGAGCAACTGGTGGGGCTGCGATTCCGGGCCTTGTCTTACCTGGCTGATGATGTGGGCGAAGACGTAACTCCCTACATATAGGGCCTATCTATTAGGTATGGATACGCTGACAACCGA
The DNA here is from genome assembly GCA_027592485.1 of Cyanobacteriota bacterium. Taxonomy (GTDB): domain Bacteria; phylum Cyanobacteriota; class Cyanobacteriia; order Phormidesmidales; family Phormidesmidaceae; genus PCC-6406. Next base: position 338 of record JAQCKL010000044.1, on the reverse strand, counting down.
TGTTTTGGTGGTGGGCGGCGGTACCGGTGGTACCGCCGCTGCTTTACAGGCAGCGCGACGGGGCGCACAAACCATTTTGGTGAGTGAAGGCCCGTGGCTGGGGGGGATGCTCACCGCCGCAGGGGTCTCGGCCCCCGATGGGAATGAATTGTCGGCTTTTCAAACGGGGATTTGGGGTGCCTTCTTAAGGGCTTTACGGCGACGACAGCCGGGGGGATTAGATAATAGTTGGGTTAGCTTTTTTACCTATGAACCCCGCATGGGTGCCGCTATTTTCGCCGATTGGGTGAAGGCGCTACCCAACCTCCAATGGATAGTCGGGCAGCCGCCTCAATCGC
>JAQCKL010000043.1 GCA_027592485.1 Cyanobacteriota bacterium | reverse complement strand
CTTAAGAGATGCGATGGAGCACGTTCTCAAGGTGGTAACGTCTTAACCTAAGTGGCGACGGCTATAAGTTATCGCAGTGGATGTGGAAGCCCCGCAGGTCGAAAAACCGCGATCGCGTCCCCATTACCGCTCGCATCAGCAGTTCAAAACTGGCCTCTGCCGCCTCAAACTGGTAGCCCTGGCTTTCTAACTCTTTGAGGCGGTTGAGTAACTGGCGGCAATGGGGATCTTGCTTGTGTAGGTTAATGCCAAAACTGCGGGCCTTCGCCAAGATATTGCTGAGCCCCGCTTGGTCTGAGACGACGATGCGGCGCTGATTGCCCACTAAGTCGGGCTCAATGTGCTCATAGGTCCGGGGATTTTTTTCTACCGCGCTGACATGGATGCCCCCCTTGTGGGCAAAGGCCGACAAGCCGACAAATGGCGCATGGTCGTCGGGGGCCAGATTCACCACCTCGCTGACAAAGCGACTGGTCTCCGCTAAGGCCGCCAATTGCTGAGGGGGAATGCAACGCTGCTTGAGCTTAAGCTGCAAATTAGGCAGTAGGGAACAGAGGTTAGCGTTGCCACACCGTTCGCCATAGCCATTGATAGTGCCCTGCACCATGGTGGCCCCAGCCATGACCGCAGCGAGAGCATTGGCCACAGCCGTGCCGCCATCGTTATGGGTGTGGATGCCCAGGCGGGGCGGTTCTGCCGTCGGCTGGCCAGGGTAGGTGGTGAGCCAGTCCTGAACCGCTTGGACCACTGTGGTGACCTCGTGGGGAAGGGTGCCGCCGTTGGTATCGCAGAGCACCAGCCATTCGGCTCCAGCGGCGATCGCCGCCCCCAGGGTTTGCAAGGCATAGTCCGGGTTGGCCTGGTAGCCATCAAACCAATGCTCGGCATCGTAAATCACCCGTCGCCCCTGGCTACGCAGAAAGGTAATGGTGTCCTGAATCATCGCCAGGTTTTCGTCCAGGGTGGTGCGCAGGCTATCGGTGACATGCAAATCCCAGGATTTGCCGAATAGGGTCACCCAACGGGTTCCAGCCGCCAAGATGGGCTGCAACATGGGATCGGTGGCGGCGACTTGACCTGGACGGCGGGTAGAACAAAAGGCTACCACCTCGGCCTGTTGCAAGGGCTCCTCTTTCAGTTGCCAGAAAAATTGCACATCTTTAGGATTGGCACCGGGCCAGCCCCCTTCAATAAAGGGCACCCCTAACGCATCGAGTTTATGGGCAATGGACAACTTGTCCTCAATGGAAAGTGCTAACCCCTCCCGTTGAGCCCCATCCCGGAGGGTCGTGTCATAGATCCAAACTGTGGGGGTGAAGGCAGTGGGGTCGGCGGACATGGCAGCTACAGAGAAGAAGGAGCAATGGAAAGGGGGGAGCGACAGCGGGGATTTCCCGTTAGCAATTGTTTCTAGGCCAGCAATGATCTATCGCCAACCGGGTTTGACCGCGCCATCAATGCTCAAAGATGTTGTTGTACTGCATCAGATCGAGGGTGACGATGGTCGGCAAACAAGCAAAGCAGTCCCGTGCCAATGACTCCCGTCCTTCCCGTTGCAGCATCCTAATGAGGGTCTGACGAATGCGGTGCAGGTAGCGCACATCATTGGCGGCATAGCGGAGCTGTTGCTCCGACAGGTTCATGACATTGCCCCAGTCCGAACTCTGGGCCGTCTTGTCTAGATCCACCTCGGCCAGTTCCCGCGCCAGTTCCTTCAGACCATGCTTGGGACTGTAGGTGCGGATTAGTTTGCTGGCCACCTTCGTACAGAAAATCGGCGCAACTTGAATATCCAGATGATGGCGCAGGGTAGCCAGGTCAAAGCGGGCAAAGTGAAAGATTTTCTCCGCCGTCGGGGCTTCCATGAGGGTTTTGAGATGGGGGGCTGCGGTTTGCCCCCGCTCGATCCGCACCACTGACCCGTAGCCCTCGTCATCGCAGAGTTGCACCAGGCACAGTCGATCGCGCTTGGGCAGCAGTCCCATGGTTTCGGTATCGACCGCGATCGCCCCTGACTTTAAGTACCGCTCTAGGAGGGCGGGGGAGAGGTCGCGATCGCAGATTTCAAAGGGGTCTACTAACTCGGCTGACTCCGTTGGTGCCGTCGATTCTACTGCTGAACTCACTGCAAATTCCCCAACGCTTTGGCCACGGTCTGCACATCCTTATCGCCCCGCCCCGACAAGTTGATCACCAAGCGGGGGCTGCCGGTGAGTTGGGGGCAGAGGGTTTCGAGATAGGCAAAGGCATGGGCCGTTTCTAGGGCCGGGATAATCCCCTCCAGTTCGGAGACCAATTGGAAGGCGGTAAGGGCTTGGGCATCGGTGACGCTGTAGTATTCCGCCCGACCAATATCCTTTAAATAGCTATGCTCAGGACCAACGCCGGGGTAATCGAGCCCAGCGCTAATCGAGTGGGCCTCGGTGACTTGGCCATGGCCATCTTGCAACAGGTAGCTCATGGCCCCATGCAAAACGCCGACGCGGCCTTGGGTGAGGGTGGCGGCATGTTTGCCGGTGCTCACCCCTTCCCCTTCCGCTTCCACGCCGATCATGCGGATTTGGGTTTCTTCCACAAACTCATTAAAGAGGCCCATGGCGTTAGATCCGCCCCCCACACAGGCCAGCAGAATGTCGGGCAAACCGCCCCACTTCTCCAGGCATTGGGCACGGGTTTCTGCGCCGATTACCCCATGGAAGTCCCGCACCATCATCGGATAGGGGTGGGGACCGGCCACGGAACCGAGAATGTAGTGGGTGGTTTCCACATTGGTGACCCAGTCGCGGATGGCTTCGGAGGTGGCGTCCTTGAGGGTGCCGGTACCGGCGGTGACCGGGCGCACCTCGGCCCCCATTAAGCGCATGCGGAACACGTTCAGGGCCTGACGCTCCATGTCGTGCTCGCCCATATAGATGACACAGTCAATGCCGAAGCGGGCACAAACTGTGGCGGTGGCGACGCCATGCTGACCGGCTCCGGTTTCGGCAATCACCCGGCCTTTACCCATGCGCTTGGCTAGGAGCACCTGGCCAAGCGCATTGTTGATTTTGTGGGCTCCGGTGTGGTTGAGGTCTTCCCGCTTCAGATAAATCTGCACCCCACTGCCGTCGGGGCGGCTGTAGTGCTGGGTGAGGCGCTCGGCAAAATAGAGAGGGGTGGCGCGACCCACATAGTCTTTGAGCAGACCACTGAGTTCCTGGTTGAAGTCGGGTTGATCTTTATAGCGATGGTAGGCGGCTTCGAGTTCTGCCAGGGCGGGCATCAGGGTCTCGGGGACGTACTTGCCGCCAAATTGACCGAAGCGACCGAGGGCATCGGGGCGAACCGCAGGGGCGGTTTGGGCTGGGGTGGGGGAAGGAACAGTCTGGATCACGGCAAAGGTGCGGCTTTCAGCGTGGGTCGCCCCCATTATACGGAATCCCTTTAACCTCGGAGACGGCCTGTAACCTCTGCCCCGATCCTTGGCGATTCCCCTTGGGCTGTGCCCCAAGGGCAGGGCAAGTTGCAATCGGGCTGGAGAGATAACATGAAAACGTTACTGAGCGGGGATTGGGGTTCACGGCGATGGCAGATTCATGGCAAACGCTTGCGGACCAGCGCTGGCATACGGTAGAACCCCAGCAGGCCCTTGACCTGTTAGCGAGCGATCGCCAAGCCGGACTCCCAGCGACGGCGGTAATTGAGCGGCGATCGCACTTTGGGGCAAATGTTTTAGAAGAAACCCAGGGTCGCAGTGCTTGGCACATCCTGTTGGATCAGTTCACCAACATTATGTTGCTGATGCTAGTCGCCGTGGCGGTGGTGTCAGGGGTGCTCTCGATCCGGGCTGAGGAGGTGCCGAAGGACGCGATCGCCATCTTTGCCATTGTGATTTTGAATGGGGTGCTGGGCTACTTCCAAGAAAGTCGGGCCGAGCAGGCCCTCGCTGCCCTCAAGCAAATGGCTGCCCCCAATGTGCGGGTGCTACGGGAGGGCCGTTCCCAGGAGGTGCCCGCCCAAGATTTGGTGCCGGGGGATGTGGTGATCCTCGACGCAGGGGTGCAGATAGCTGCCGATGGTCGCCTGCTGGAAGCCTCCAATTTACAAGTGCGGGAGTCAGCCCTAACCGGCGAAGCCCAGGCGGTCACCAAACAGGCCCAGGGCACTCTGCCTGAGGATGCGGGGCTGGGCGATCGCACCAACCTGGTCTTTCAAGGCACCGAGGTGGTGAATGGCCGCGCAGTCATGGTAGTCACCCAGACCGGGATGCAGACGGAAATTGGCCGCATCGCCGCCATGCTGCAAGGGGTGGAAAGTGAGCCCACCCCCCTGCAAGCGCGCATGGGCCAGTTGGGCAATGCCCTAGTCACCGGGTCGCTGATTTTGGTGGTGATCGTCGTGGTTGGCGGGGTACTGCGATCCGGTTGGGGGGCCTTTGAAAATTTGCTGGAGGTGTCCCTGAGTATGGCAGTGGCGGTCGTCCCCGAGGGCTTGCCCGCCGTGATTACCGTCACCCTCGCCCTCGGCACCCAGCGGATGGTGCGCCGCCATGCCCTGATTCGCCGCCTGCCTGCGGTGGAAACCCTGGGCTCGGTCACCACCATTTGCTCTGATAAAACCGGTACCCTCACCCAAAACAAAATGGTGGTGCAGGCGGTGCAAACCCACTCCCATCGCTGCACGGTCACCGGCACTGGCTATGGACCGGAGGGCCGGTTTGAATGTGACGGGGCGGAGTTAGCTCCCCTGGACCAGCCCGAGTTAACCCAACTGTTGTTCTGCGGGCTGCTATGCAATGACGCCGCCCTCCAAAAAGAGCAGGGGGAATGGGCCATCTTTGGGGATCCCACCGAAGGGTCTTTGGTGGTGCTGGCGGGTAAGGCCGAGTTAAATCAGTCCGCTTTAAGCCATGGCTTTCCGAGGGTGGCGGAGGTGCCATTTTCCTCAGAACGCAAGCGCATGAGTGTGGTGGTGGATGCCCAAAAAGACACCGATATTGAGGCCCTCACCTGGTTAAATCAAGCCCCCTATTGGTTGTTTTCTAAAGGCTCTCCGGAGTTGTTGCTAGAGCGCTGCCAGCGTCAGCATATTCACACCCAGGCTCAGCCCTTAGATGCCGAAGCCCGCGATCGCATCCTCGCCACCAATGCCACCCTGGCCTCCCAGGGCTTACGGGTGCTGGGGTTGGCTGGCCGTCCCCTGGCGGAGAAACCCGCCGCCGACAGTCCCGAAAATATCCTGGAACAGGATCTCACCTGGCTGGGGCTGGTGGGGATGCTAGATGCCCCCCGCCCCGAGGCCCGCGAAGCCGTGGCCCGCTGCCACCAGGCCGGCATCCAAACCATGATGATTACCGGGGACCATCAGCTCACTGCCAAAGCGATCGCCCAAGATATGGGCATTGCTGAGCCAGGGGACCCAGTGCTGGGGGGGCAAGAACTGGAGAAAATGACCGATGCCGAAATGGAAGCCGCCGTCCAGCAGGTGCGGGTCTATGCGCGGGTGTCACCGGAGCACAAGCTGCGGATCGTGCGGGCGTTGCAGAAGCAGCATCAAATCGTGGCCATGACCGGGGATGGGGTGAACGACGCCCCGGCCCTGAAGCAGGCGGATATCGGCATTGCCATGGGCATCACCGGTACCGATGTCAGCAAAGAGGCCAGTGACATGGTGCTGCTGGACGACAACTTCGCCACCATCGTCGCCGCCACTGAAGAGGGGCGGGTGGTCTACACCAATATTCGGCGATTTGTGAAATACATCCTGGGCTCCAACATTGGCGAGGTACTCACCATTGCCGCCTCCCCGATTCTGTTGCCGATTTTGGATGTGCCTCTATCGCCGTTGCAAATTCTCTGGATGAACCTGGTCACCGATGGGTTCCCGGCGCTGGCGTTGGCGGTGGAACCGGCGGAACCGAATGTGATGGAGTGCCCGCCCCATAACCCGAAGGAGAGCATTTTTGCGCGGGGGTTAGGGGCCTATATGGTGCGCATTGGGTTGGTGTTTTCGGTGGTTTCGATCACGCTGATGGTCTCCATTATTGTTTTGGTATTTAATCCGGCCTATCCGGGGGATCCGGAGCGGTGGAAGACGATGGTGTTTACGACGCTGTGTTTGGCACAAATGGGACATGCGATCGCGGTGCGCTCCAACACCCAAATGACCTACGAAATCTCCCCCATCTCCAACCCATTTGTGTTGATTGCGGTGGTGCTAACGACAATTTTGCAGTTGATGCTGATCTATGTAGAGCCCCTACGCAATTTCTTTGGCACTCAGGTGATTAGTGGACCTGAGCTGGCAATTTGCTTTGGGTTCAGCACCTTGATGTTTGTGTGGGTGGAGCTAGAAAAACTGGTGAAACGAATCTGGAATTAGTCACAAATATTGTTGGGCAACAAACTGTTATGAGATTGTCTGAAATGCTGCAAAGGGGAATGGCTAGAAAACATTGACTCTAGGCAGTGCGGAATTGGGCGATGGGGTGGAGGTGCTGGGGCTGGGCTTTGAACTCCAGCGGGTGGGGGCGAAGGCGGTGATGGCGTCGCTGTGGACCGTGAGCGACAGAGGGACCCAATCCCTGATGGTGGAGTTTTACACCGCTCTAGCACGGGGAGATACCAAAGCCGAGGCGTTGCAGGCGGCGCAGATCGCGTTGATTCGCAATCAGTTGGTGGAAGAGATTGGGGGCGATAGGGCGGGGGCGCGACCGGTGGCCCTTGAGGGGACGGCGACCCCAAGGGCAGTGGGCTACAGCCATCCGTATTATTGGGCTCCGTTTATTTTGATTGGCAATGGCTTGTAACATCATCGTCCCCAAGGGGGCTGGGGTTAGGGATGATTCGCTAAGGAATGCGGATTACCCAGCCAGAGGCTGGGAAACAGCGGAGAAGTGATATTGACAGCAACAGTTATTTCTATAATTATCGAAATATGGAATCGGACCCGTCCCAACCCCCATCTGTCGAGGCCATTGCCGCCACCTTTGCCGCCTTGGGTCAACCCTCGCGCCTCAAGATTGTGCGACTGCTGCTCTCCGCCCACCCCAAAGGTCTCCCCGCCGGGGAAATCCAACGGGAACTGGGGATTGCGGCCCCGACCCTCTCCCACCATCTGGACAAGCTCCGGCAGGTGGGGGCGATCTCCGCCGAGAAAGACCGCCAGTGGATTTGGTATAGCGTCCGTTCTGAAACCCTCAAATCCCTGATCGACTTCCTCTATGAGGAATGCTGCACCCGTAACCAGGTGGTTGATCTGGCCGCCTTAGAGCCGCTGGATATGGCCATTCAACCCGCCGACTGCTGCGATTAGGGCCAATTTTTTGCCCTTTACTTTGGCCTTTATTTTGATTTTTCTCGAAATATAGAAGGAGTCTTGACCATGACATCCAATACCCTGACGCGATTGAACCGCAGCGTGCAGCAACTGGATCGGGTGTTTTTAGCGATCGCCCTCATCCTCCTGATCCTTGCCATCCTGGTGCCCGCCCAACTGTCCGGCACCCTGAATTTCACCCTGCTTAATCTGCTGCAGGTGGCCCCCTTCCTGCTGCTGTCGATCGCCATTGCTGCCTATGCCCAGGCCACCGGGGCCGACAACCTGATTTCCAAAGCCTTCCAAGGGCGGATGCCGGTGATGATCTCCGTGGCGTCCCTGTTTGGGGCCTTTTCCCCCTTTTGCTCCTGCGGGGTGATTCCGCTGATTGCGGCGCTACTCTCCATGGGGGTGCCGGTCGCGCCGGTGATGGCCTTTTGGCTGGCCTCTCCCCTGATGGATCCCTCCATGTTTGCGCTGACGGTGGGCACCTTGGGGCTGCAATTTGCGATCGCCAAAACCGTGGCCACCGTGGCCATTGGCCTGCTGGGGGGCTTTGGTATTTTGGCCCTGATGCGCCTGGATATTGCCACCGCCGCCTTTCGCAATCCACTGCGGGACGATGCCGGAAATGGCGGCTGTGGGGGCAGTCGGGTACGGAAGCCCCAGCCCATCGTTTGGCGGTTTTGGACGGAGTCAGAGCGTCGTCAGAAATTCTGGAATGGGGCCGGTAAAAATGCCTGGTTCCTGGGCAAATGGTTGACCCTGGCCTTTGTGCTGGAAAGTCTGATGTTGGTATATGTGCCCGACGCCTGGATTCAGTCCATGGCCGGGGATGGCAGCCTGCTTTCCATTGTGGGCGCTTCCTTGGTCGGCATTCCCGCCTATCTCAACGGCTACGCGGCCTTGCCCTTGGTGAAAGGCTTGATTCAGCAGGGGATGGCCCCCGGTGCTGGCATGGCCTTTTTGCTGGCCGGAGGAGCCACCAGTATCCCGGCGATGATTGCGGTGTTTGCCCTGGCCCGTCGCCCGGTGTTTATCGCTTATCTGGGCTTTGCCTTTGTGGGCTCAGTGATCGCTGGACTCACCTACAGCCTTTCGTTTTGAGGACTTCCCATGGATGCGATTACGGTGCTACCCAATGTTGATCTGCGACCCAATGGCCCCATGGCTGAGCGGTTTTTGCAGGCAGGACTGACCACCTTCCATGACGCCTGTCATTGGGTGAAAGCCTTGCCCTATGGGGCCAATACCCACAGTGAAGACTCGTTGATTTTGTTTGAGGAGGGCTATGGCAACTGCACCACCAAGCATGGGGCGATCGCCCGCTTAGCCCAAGCCCATGGTTTACCGGTCCACAAGCATCTGGGGTTTTACCGCCTCAATGACGACATCGTCACGGGGGTGAATGCAATGCTCGCCCCCCACGGTCTGGATTTCATTCCCCAAATCCATTGCTTTCTGGTGTACGAAGACTATCGGGTCGATCTGACGGAGGGCAACTGCAATGGCAAGAACCAAACCATTGAGGATTATGACGTCGTGGTGCCGGTGGCCCCTGACCTCACCCGCGCCCAGCATCACGCCTACTACCGGCAGGGTTTGCAGCAGTATTATCCGCTAGTGCCCCAGTTGGCGGCTTTAGGGGAAGCGATCATTTGTGAGCTGCTGGCGGAGTGCGATCGCCAACTCAAATATCAGTGCTCGATAATGGTGGATACCCTGACCCCTGTCGGAGGTTGAGTTGCCAGATGAATAATCCCGAACAGCCCACCCGGAAACAACTGTTGGGGGGCGTGTTATTCTTGCTCGTCGTCGTAATCGGCCTGTTTGGCGGGATCGTTTACACCATAATTTGGGCGATCAAGGCCTCCGAGGCCTATCAAACGGGGCTTGAATCTGCCCGTCACAATGACGCGATCGCAGATCTCATTGGCTCACCGGTGGAAGCGGGCTTTTGGGTATTTGGCTCAATCAGTCTGAGCGGTGCATCGGGTTCTGCGGATATCTCTTTCCCCGTGCATGGCCCTGAGGGATCGGGCAATGTCCATGTTGTGGGGAATAAAACGGATGGGGTCTGGCAATACTCAACGGTGACGTTTGAGCTTAAATCCGACGATCAGACTGTTGATTTGTTGCCACAAGTTGGCCTGTAACGATGCGGGTTCGCACTTTCCAACAACGCCATAGGTCCAGCTCACGCCACGAACCGCTCAAATCTAGCCTAAAGGGAGCTCACACTGACACCAGCCAGGGCGTTATGGTCACCGATCGGCTAAAAGTGCAACGCCCGATCGCACACCCGCTCCCTCACCTCATCGTCATGGAAAATCCCCACCATGGCGCACCCTTGGGCCTTGCGATCCTCAATCAACTGCATCACCGCCTCTCGATTGGTGGCATCCAACGCCGAAGTCGGTTCATCCAGCAGCAGGATTGGATAGTTCACCGCAAAGGCGCGGGCGATGTTGACCCGCTGCTTTTCGCCCCCGGAAAACGTGGTGGGGGAAAGCTGCCAGAGGCGTTCCGGTAAGCTCAGGCGGGTAAATAACTCCCGGACCGTGTCATGGGCCGTCTCCGCCTCAACCCCCAATTCCATCAACGGTTCCGCCGCCACCTCCAGGGCAGGCACCCGAGGAATCACTCGCAAAAACTGGCTGACATAGCCGAGGGTATGCTGACGCACCTCGATTAGTTGGTGGGGCGGAAGCTGCGGCAGATCCAGCCATTCCCCTTGGTGCTTCACCCAAATCGAGCCGCTGTCGATGCGGTAGTTGGCGTAGAGCGATCGCATAAAGGTCGATTTCCCCGATCCCGAGAACCCTTGCAGCGCCACACATTCCCCCGCCGCCACCGATAGGGACACCCCTTCGAGCACCGGCAAGCTGATGCCGCCCTGGTGGTGCAGGACAAACCGCTTGTGGAGATTTTCGGCTTTGAGCAGGCAATTTCCCTGGTCTGAGGGCGACGACAAGGCATTTTTAGGGCGGGTTGAATAGGCCATAATCCACGGGTTGAATGCAATCGATGGGAAACGGTCAGTGAGATATCAGCGTGCGCCGCTGATTACCCAGGTAATTCCTGCTCTTTGATCAGGGTGTCAAAATAGGCGCGATCGCTGGGGCAATCCTCAGGATGGGCGGCAAAGTCGTTGCGACAGCCGGGATTGCAAAACCCGACGGCGTAGCCTTTGTACTCGGTCAAGGAATCGGCTTGGATGGGCTGACCAGAGCGGGGACAAAATTTGTTGATGGGGGATGCAGCCATGGTCGTTTTAGAGATGGGTTAATTGGGTGAAAAAGACGTTAGGGAATCAAGGTGGCGTTGACTAACTGCTGGGTGTAGGGGTGGCGGGGGTCATCTAACACCTGGTCGGTGAGGCCCGCTTCTACCACTTGGCCGTTTTGCATCACCATCAGTCGATGGGCCAATAGCCGCACCACCCCAATGTCGTGGGTGACCAAAATGACGCTCAAATTCAGGGTACGCACCAGCGATCGCATCAAGTCCAGTAATTTGGCCTGCACCGACACATCTAATCCACCCGTGGGTTCATCCATCAGCACCAGGCTGGGGCGGGTCACCAAGATGCGGGCCAATTGCAGCCGCTGTTGCATGCCCCCGGAAAAGGTGGTGGGGAAGTCATCGATGCGGCGATCGGGGATTTCCACTTGGCTGAGCCAATCCAGGGCTTCGGTGCGAATGTTGCCGTAGTGGCGGGCACCCACATCCAGTAAACGCTCCCCAATGTTGGCCCCGGCGGTGACGGTCATGCGTAAGCCATCGCGGGGGCTTTGCTGCACAAATCCCCATTCGGTTTTCATCAGTTTGCGCCGTTGGGGTTCGGGCAGGGTGCGTAGGTTGATGAGGGTGCCGCTGCGATCTCGATAGGTGATGTCGCCCCCATCCAGGGGCAGGTGACCGGCCAGCCCATTGAGCAGGGTGGTTTTGCCGGAACCAGATTCGCCGATGATGCCCAGGACTTGGCCGGGGTAGAGATCAAAGGAGATGCGATCGCAGGCTTTAATCCCTGCATAGGATTTACTCAGACTATCAACAGTAAGTAGAGGGGCTTGTTCAGTTACTAAAAGCATATGCGTCAGTTGGGATTATTTATTCTTTGCAGTTAAACCATCAGCTCCAGTTTTTCCAAACGCTAGAAAGTCTCGATATTCCGCATCATGGGGCCAGTTCTCTGAGTTGATCGGCGCAAGGTTGAGTTTGAATTCGCCTTCAGCCTCTAAAGGATAGTCATGGAAATTGTCAAGATTTTTGATCCCTTCAAATTCTGGAGTTGCCGTTATAGCAAAACCTAAAGGATAAAACTTCAAAAAATGAAAGTGGGAAATATTGTCAATGTCAAATCCTGCTTCTTTAGATATTTGCATACATAAATCTCTTATTATGAAAGTCTTTTGAAAGGGATGGATCCAGCAGTACAGATGAATATCCTTTGGGATAGGTAAACTGTAGTCTTGCAAGCATGGACGAACGAGATCATCAAAAACCATAGAGTCAACCTGCCGTTTTGATGCAAGCAAGTGTCCTAGTATTGCTCGAATAACTGCATTGGGCCGAGTTTTAACTGTAAGCGGATATTCAATTATTAGAGGGCTCTCAATGATTTTAATGATCGATTTAGATAACTCCTTGAGAAATGAATCACCACGATTCATTCTCGAATTACAACTAGAACAAATGGTTTGAAAATAAAAACCACTCTGCGACTGTTGAAGTCTAGGGTTCTGGTTAGCCAAGAGCTTTTGTCCCAGCCAGTTTGAATAAACGACGTCAGCACCACCAGTAACGCCTTTTGGAGGGACGTGATCCTTGCTTAACTTGATTTCGTCAAGGCATATGTTGCAAGTTGAGTCATTCTTGTCTTTTTTACGCCGATCTATCTTCATGATTTTCGTATGGATTCCGTATTGAAATCTGACAAGTAGTCAACCTCTGCTAAGATGCACTCTCCAATATGGGGCTTAAGTCCCTCCTTAATAACTAAGTCAACCTTGATCTCCAGAATTTCACTCAAATGGTTTTCCAAGGCGCAAAATTTTAGCAAGCCAAAACGGGCATCAGGCATAAATTCGACCAAGATATCCAGATCGCTTTCTTCAGTCTGCTCATTGCGAATATAGGAGCCAAAAATACCCAGATTTTTGACCTGATAGTCTTTCTGGACTACAGGAAATTGCTTTTTCAATGATTCTCTGATCTCAAAAAGGCTCTTCATAGATTTTTCTTGTCAATTCACTAGCTGGTGGCCTTGACTTCAGATAAAAAGTTCTGAATAGCATCATATTGATCAGGATACTCAACATATTTAACGATTAGATTGATGTCTAATTCTGGAAAGAGTTGGCTTAATTTTATCTCTCGGCACTGCGTATCTTTCAGTTGAAAGATACGCAGTTTAGCAGATTTCCAGAACCATACTTCAGGAATATTCAGTGGTAGATAAAGATCAGTTCGCTTGATGCTGCCGCTGGTAATAATGACTTCAATGACCAAGTCAGGGTGTTTGCGGCGATCTCCAATCGAATAGGACTCATCCGGTGTACCCGAGGCGTAGCCCTCTGCTTCTAAGGTGAAACCGCCACGACGATAATGACGAATCCCTTTTCGGCGCATGTACGCTTCCAGCAATGCCCCTAGAGTGCTTTTCACGGTTTCATGATCATCACTAATGGGTGACATGATTTCTAACACCCCTTGTAAATAGGTCAGCCGAATCGCTCGAACATCCTCCAGGCCAGTTTCAATAGCTTTGAATTGAGGCCAACTCACCCCTGGCAAAGAAACAATACGCTCTTCTGTTGAGGGTACTTTTGGCTTTTCTTGAATTTGCATGGTCATGACATTCTAAGGCGTTCAGAGATCCAAAATTTAATAACAGCGTTGCGATCTAGATCTAATCTTCTAGCTTCTTTATCCAACGCATCTAGCATCCATCGAGGAAAGTTGATGTCGACATGCTCAGTTTCTAATCCAGGACGTTTAGCATTCTTCATATCAAGATATTCAGTAATATCTTCTCCTTGATCAAATTTTTGGTCAAACTCTTCAGCTTTCATAGATATCCCTCTCATTTTCACGTGCCCTTCTAACAGAAAGAATGCGTATACGCCTTTCTCGATAGGTGATAACAGCGGCCCAATGCTTATTCTGAATCTTGCCAATGATGACAACACGAGTCTCATCACTGATTCGAGCCGGAATTTCAATTCGGTTTAAATCGTTCCAAAGTAGCTGGGCTTCATTGAAGTCGATGCCATGCTTAAGCTTGTTGCTCGCACTTTTGGCAGGATCGTACTCAAAGTCCATAGATAAAAATATGATTCCTCACTCAATTTAGCTTTTTTGGGGAGATGGACTGTTCTCGCTGCCGCTGTTCGCAATAGTCGGTATCAGAACAAATCCATAGACGGCTGCCTTGGTCATCCATCACCACCTCATCCAAATAGCTGTCCGTTGCCCCGCAGAATTCGCAGGGGTGATCCCAATTTTCCACCGCAAAGGGATGGTCTTCGAAGTCTAGGCTTTTAACCTGGGTGTAGGGGGGGATAGCGTAGATGCGTTTCTCGCGACCGGCCCCAAACAGTTGCAAAGCCGGACTCCTATGCAACTTGGGATTGTCGAACCGGGGGATGGGGCTGGGGTTCATCAGGTGGCGATCGTTCACCATCACCGGGTAGTCGTAGGAGAGGGAAATGCGACCAAAGCGGGTGATGTCCTCGTAGAGCCGCACATACATGGGGCCATATTCTTCGAGGGCATGCATCTTGTTGGCCTCGGTGCGGGAGGGCTCAATGAAATACAGGGGCTCGGGCATCGGCACCTGGTACACCATGATTTGGCCCTCCTGCAGTGGTGTTTCCGGGATGCGGTGGCGGGTTTGGATCACCGTGGCGGCTTCGGTTTGTGCCGTCGTGGCCACACCGCACACCTTCTTGAAAAAGCGCCGGATGTTAACGGCATTGGTGGTGTCGTCTGCCCCCTGGTCGATCACCTTCAGGGTGTCCTTTTGGCCAATCACCGAGGCCGTCACCTGAATGCCACCGGTCCCCCAGCCATAGGACATGGGCATTTCCCGAGAGCTAAAGGGGATTTGGTGACCGGGAATCGCTACCGCTTTCAGCAGTGCCCGCCGAATGGAGCGCTTGGTTTGCTCATCCAGGTAGGCAAAGTTGAAGCCGGGTTCGGGGAGGGTTGGGGTACTGGGGGGATGGGGGGATGGG
>JAQCKL010000042.1 GCA_027592485.1 Cyanobacteriota bacterium | reverse complement strand
GATGGGTGGCTACAAATGTGATCTGAATCAGATGTGGAAATCGGACTCGTCACCTTGAATTCATCCCTGGCGTCACCGATCGCCATTGCGAATGTCACTCTCAGCCCATTCTCATCATCACTGAGAAGGTCAGGACTTCGGCTGATGATAACGACATCAGGGAAACCACTGAACTTCAGGAACTACCATGCACCGAGATCGTTTTACGCCCTACAGTTGCACCTTCTCAGGTAATGTCCCTCGGGAACTGTGGATGGACTATGACGAAGCGGACCCGACCGACCTCGAAGATGAGGATGATTCCCCTGATGCCTCTGAGGACGGGACCGATTCATCCCCAGAACAGCATCCCTCCTGCTTCGAGCGCCTCTTTGTCGGCGTGATGGGGGACTTGAGAACAATGGACAGGGGGCGGATGGTCACTGGCCGTCTAGGATAAGATGGCGACCCACGCCCTGCACCCAACATCAGAGCGATCCTCGGTCTTCTCAGCAAAGTGGCCAACGCGATCAAAGTGGCCCCCATTCAACCCTTTGAAATTCACTCATGCCAGACCCAGCCGCCCCAGTCACTAGTCCGAGCCATGGGGCCATCCAGGCTCATCCAGCCATCATTTTTTTTGACGGAGATTGTCTTCTCTGTAATGGCTTTGTTGACCTGATGTTGAAGCTTGATCCGGCAGGGGTGTTTGCCATGGCCCCCTTACAAGGGCAGACCGCCCAACATCTACTGCCTCCCCTGTCGGATCAGGCCGAGGACTGGTCGATGTACTACTTAGAGGCGGGTACCCTCTATAGCCAGTCCGACGCAGCCTTGGCGGTGATGGCACGCCTCGGGGGACTGGGGTCGGTTTTGAGTTGGGGTCGCATCATTCCCCGCCCCCTGCGCAATCGCCTTTACCGGGTCATTGCCCGCAACCGTTACCGATGGTTTGGTCGCCGCGCCACCTGCCGCAGGCCGAACTCGCAAGAGCAGGCTCGTTTTTTGCCTTAAGGGTTCGAGGGTTGATGGGGGCAAAGCAGCACCATCAGCGATCGCGCCCCCACAACCACCGCAGCTTCTCCCAATGGCGTCATTTCCTCCAAGAAGCCTGGGGTCAGTTTGGTGTCCAGGGCTAGATGCCAGGGGCGATCGCTCAGGTGAGGCGGCACCAAAAAGGTTTCTACCTCCGCCTGGGCATTGAAAAAGATTAAAAAGGAATCATCCTGAATGGGGTTGCCCTGGGCATCGGGGTTAGGGATGATATCCCCATTCAAAAAGACCGCGATCGTCTTAGCATCCCCCACCTGCCAATTCTTTTCGCTAATCACCTTGCCCTCGGGGTCATACCAGCCAATATCTTGCACCGCTGACCCATGAATGGCCTGCCCCTGGAACCAATTCCGTCGCCGGAACACCGGATGGGCTTGGCGAAACGCCAGGAGTTGCTTAGTGAAGGTGAACAGGTTCACTTGTGGCTGGTCCAAAGACCAATCCACCCACGCCAGCTCATTGTCCTGGCAATAGGTGTTGTTGTTACCCCCCTGGGTGCGGCCTAGCTCATCCCCCCCCAATAGCATCGGCACCCCTTGGGAGAGCAGTAACGTGGCGAGTAGATTGCGCTGCTGCCGCTGCCGCAATTGCAAGATCAACGGGTCATCGCTTTCCCCTTCTACGCCGCAGTTCCAAGAGCGGTTATAGCTTTCGCCGTCTCGATTACCTTCGCCGTTAGCTTCGTTATGTTTTTCGTTGTAGCTAACCAAATCCCTGAGACTAAAACCATCGTGGCAGGTGATGAAGTTGATGCTGGCGTGGGGCCGCTTACCGTTGGACTCATACAAATCGGGACTCCCCGTGAGCCGCAACGCAAACTCCCCTAATCGACAGTGGTCATCTCGCCAAAATTCGCGCATGGTGTCGCGGTACTTGCCATTCCACTCGGTCCACAGCAGTGGGAAGTTGCCCACCTGGTAACCCCCCTCCCCCAGATCCCAGGGCTCTGCAATCAGCTTCGTGTTCGACAGGATCGGGTCTTGGTGAATGATGTTGAAAAACGCGGCCAGACTGTTGACCTCATACAGCTCCCTCGCTAGGGCCGAAGCTAGGTCAAAGCGAAAGCCATCCACATGCATCTCCTGCACCCAATAGCGCAGGCTATCCATAATCAGCTTCAGCACCTGGGGATGGCACACATTTAGGGAATTGCCGCAGCCGGTAAAGTCCATGTAATACCGAGGCTGGTCTTCCACCAATCGGTAGTAGGCTTCATTGTCGATACCCCGAAAGGCCAGGGTCGGCCCCAGTTGGTTGCCCTCGCCAGTGTGGTTGTAGACCACATCTAGGATCACTTCAATACCAGCCCCATGGAGCGCCTTGACCATGGTTTTAAATTCCTGGACCTGCTCCCCGTGAATGCCACTGGCACTGTAGCCGCTGTGGGGGGCAAAGTAACCCAGGGAGTCATAGCCCCAATAGTTATGGAGGCCCGCACTGACCAGGTGCCCCGGTGCCGCATTGAAATGGTGCACGGGGAGCAGCTCGATCGCCGTGATGCCCAAATCGGTTAAATGTTGAATCGCCGCAGGGTGGCCTAACCCGGCATAGGTGCCCCGCAGGTCTTCGGGGATATCGGGGTGCTGGCGGGTCAGTCCCTTAACGTGGGCCTCGTAAATGACCGTCTCGTGCCAAGGGGTGCAGGGATGGGTATCGTCTCCCCAGTCAAAGCGGGCATCGACCACCACACATTTGGGCACTAGGGCGGCATCATCCCCCTCGTCAAAGTCGAGGTCGCGATCGGGGACCGTTACTTCTCCAACGGGATAGGCAAAAATCCCGGCCCCATGCTGAATATCACCTGCGATCGCCCGAGCGTAGGGGTCTAAGAGTAACTTGTTGCCATTAAACCGCTGTCCTTTTTCGGGATCATGGGGACCGTGGACCCGAAAGCCGTAACGCTGCCCTGGAGAAGCATGGGGTAAATAACCATGCCAGACATAGTTGCTGACTTCGGTTAAAGACAGCCGCGTTTCCGTGCCACCCTCATCAAACAGACATAGCTCGACGAGGGTGGCGTTTTCTGAAAAGAGAGCAAAATTGGTCCCCTCGCCATCCCAAGTCGCCCCTAGGGGGTGAGGATGACCGGGCCATAGGGTGAGAGGCATAAATAACGGGAAGCACGAAGGGCGTAGACAGTACGGTTCCGATTTTAGCGGTTGCGCTTCAGGAACTAGGGTGCGTCGCCGCGAAACGGGGACTTGCTACTCTCCTCACCCTGGACGCCCCGGACAATCCGAGACAGCTCACTTTTCTCATCTACGGCAATGCGGGTGGGAGAGCCGCTAATGATGCCCTCTAGGTTGCGGAAGGAATCCTTAATATCAGGGCCGTCACCGGTGATGGTGTATTCACGAATGCCCTTGTCATGGCCGGAGCCCCGCATCTTGAAGACGTTTATTGCCCGAGACATCTCGCCTCGGACCTCGACGTACTGCAACATCAAAATCGTGTCGGTAATGGTGGAAATGTGGGACTCCGTAATGGAATGCTGCCCCAAAAATTGCTCGGTGGTGTTGGTGAAAAAACCAGTGATCTCTTCCTGCTTGGCATAACCGGTTACCCCAATTACAAACTGCCGAAAGGAGGTATTGCTCACCCCGCGATCGAGGGCCGATAGGGAATCTATTGCAATTCGACCCGGCTTGAATTGGGAAATCTCAGATTTGATGATTTGCAAGTGATCTTCTAAACCCGCCGACTCTGGATAGGCACAGAAGATCTTGAGCAGGCCCTTTTCTTCCAGATCCTCAAAATCGATCCCCCAGGAGGTGGCATTCCGCAAGAGCTGTGCCCGAGACTCTTCATAGGCAAACAGGATAGCCCGCTCGCCGTTGGCACAGGCATTTTCTAGAAACTTACTAACCAGCAGGGTTTTGCCCGTGCCAGTTGCTCCGGTCGCCAAAATGATCGAGTCGCGGAAAAAGCCGCCCCCGCACATTTCGTCTAGGGTCGTGACCCCAGAAGACACCCGCACATTGGAAGAACGCTGGGTTAACCGCATGGCCCCCAGCGGGAAGATATTGATGCCTTCATCGGTCATGGTGAAGGGATACTCTCCCTTCATATGGGTGGTGCCCCGCAGCTTTAAAATTTCGATGGTGCGGCGGCGACGCTCCCCTTCTAAGGCATTGCGCAAAATCACCACATTGTCAGACACAAACTCTTCAACCCCGTAGCGCGCGACGGGGCCATACTCATCCACTCGCTCGGTGGTCATCAGGGTGGTTACCTTCATCTGCTTGAGGCGCGCTGTTAAGCGAAACAGCTCCCGTCGCACCACCGTGGCGGCATCGTACTGCTGAAATACCGCTGTCACCGAATCGATCGAGACCCGTTGGGCTTTGTACTTGCGAATCGCATATTGAATCCGTTCAATCAAGGCCGACAGGTCAAAGTTACCCACCACATCCTGCCCTTCAGGGTCAGGGGATGCATCTAGGATAAAAAGCTTGCCCTCATCAATGAACTGTTGCAAATCCCAGCCGAAGCTACAGGCATTTTTAATGATGTCATCGGGGGACTCTTCAAAGGTGACAAACACCCCCGCCTCATCAAAGTGAATGATCCCATGGTAGATAAATTGGACCCCTAACAAGGTCTTACCCGTACCAGAGGTACCACTCACCAGGGTGGTGCGGCCAATGGGCAACCCCCCATGGCTAATGTCATCGAAGCCTTCGATCAGGGTCCGAATTTTATCCACACCGGTATAGGGCTTAGATGTGGGGACGTCACTAGAAACAGGTTGAGTCATGGATGATAAAGTTTTTAACCGATTTTTTAAAATGGGTTGTTATTGCAAACGGTCGAGCCTAGTACCGGATGGCATCAGTCTCAACACTATTGCGGGGGCAGGGGGGCTGAAAACCGGAATAGTCCAATCATTTACGCCCTTGAGTACTAGATGGTCACCCAAAAGTTAGGTGCCTCAATTACCATGCCTAAATACTTAATAGTGGGGCACTTGGAATCACTTGTAAAGCTCCCCTTTTTGGAGTTCCTCATAGAGAAGATCAAGGCCAATCAGGACGCGCTCACGATCAGATAAATCCCCAATGATTTTCCGGACTGGTGGGGGCAAAATTTTGGCGAGGGTAGGCGTAGCCAGAATTTTGTCTTCCTCTGCAAGTTGGGGATTTTTAAGCACATCAATGACTTTTAGGGCATAAACCCCCTGGAATTCCTGTTCCAGGATTTGGTTGAGGGTTTGTAGGGCTCTGACTGAATTGGGGGTGTTACCCGCAACGTAGAGCTTCAGAATGTAGGTTTTCTTCAGAGGACTCATGGCAGGCAATCAATAACGAAGGGATAGTAGTGGCAAACAAATCTGCACCGTATCGCAGCCTTATTGCTGCGAGGACGGATGCCAAAGCCTAACCTTCACGGGGGATCGAGCGCCGATACATTTCACACAAATGGGCAAGGACGTCAATTAAGGTCAGTCGATAATCCAATATGATCTCTTCATTGCGTCGCTCTAGCTTGAGCTGTTTAGCAAAATCATCCATAAGTCCCATATGAACTTCTACGATCTGTGATATTGAGATATCTGAGAAAAAAGCAACATTCACAAAGTCATCAATAATTTGATTGAGATTACCCTGGTCAGAAAAGTAATTGAGAACAATTGCCCGGTAGTCTGTGTGCAGTTTATCCAGGATTTCCGCCCGTTCTGCGGGGGTTGCATTTTTGAGGAAGTTTTGAGGATTCCGCTTGTAGTAGACCCCTAGGTAGCCTAGGCGTTCCCGTAGCTTTTCGGTCAGGCGCTCTTGCTGCAAACTCAGTAAGAAATGACGGGTATCTTCTGTGGTGGGGGCAGGAAGCTGATGATCGAGCTGCTGATGGGGGAGCTTCAAAAATTGATCGATGGCTTGGTGGACATAATTTTCGAGTTGGTCGATGTGACTGCTGGGCAGGCAAGCGATCGCGCCATGGTAGGTGGTTGCCAGATCGCAACCGGGATCGATAGCCTCGGCAGTATTATCTCCTACCGTATCGATTTGACCGGCTGGCTTCGCCCTGCCTTGGGTCGAGAGGATCACCGCTGGCAGGAAAATATGCCGCTCTAGTAGATGGTTGAGCACCCCAGATAAGTCATCAGCACTTTCTATGAGCAGACAATCGATCCGGTGACGGTTATCTCCAATCCATTGTAAAAAATCCTGCTTAGAGCTTGCCCAATGAAGGGTGTAGCCACTGCCCTGAAGCAGGCTCCCAAGGTGCTCTACAAAGAGCTGGGAGGTAATAAGTCCACCAATCAAGAGTTGTGAAGGCAAAACGCTGCGCTGATCCTAAATGCGTGACGGTTGTTTTATGAACACCCTGCCGTAGTCACAGGCTGGTCGCCGCAATCACTTAAGAGCGTTCAACAAATCTTAAATTAATATTTATTTTAAAGGGTTCTGGAGCGCTTTCCCCCAGGAATGATGAAAATCATCTCTTCTAGTTAAGCTAAGGAGAGAGTCCCTTCCTGCCCCCTATTGTGATCGGGATTGCTGCGGGCAGCTGTTTTGATGGGCTGACTGTAATGCTTTGTCTTAGTGACAGAATCTTGACCAGTATTCCCCCTCTGCGCAGGGGCAAAGCTGAAGATGCGATTGGGCGGTCTCAGCCATGGTGATGCCATCCCTACTCAATTTTGTCTCATCGGTGCCCAGTGTCCATGGCGCTGATACGGCAGCGCTGTGGCTAGAGGTTTGCTTGCAGACCGAGTCCCCCTACGTGATTGTCTTAAACGACCAGCGTCACCCTTTAGGGGCTGTTAAGCTGCCGCGATTGGTGGCCGCGCTGGATGGGTCAGCCTCTCGTCTGGGTCCCCCTCAGCGCCTCTCTAATGCTTCTACTTCAAAGGATTCGGAGGGAGTCGAGGGGCGTGCCGGTAGTTCGATGACGACCCAGTTAACCCACTTGATTGAAGCGACGCCTGTGATCGGCTCGGATCTCGCCTTGGGGGCGGCAGCTCAGGCGATCGCGGGCGCAACGGAGCGACTTTGGGTGGTGGTCGATAGCCAGCAGCATCACTATCTCGGGGTTTTGGATACGGCTCGTCTGCTCGATTTTTTGTGGGGGCAGCAGGCTGCAGACCCATCACTCTCAGCGCCAGCGACATCTCCCTTGCCGGTGGCCAAGACCGGCATGAACCCCTATTCAACGGTTTTGATTACCCATTTAGGCCATGAACTCAAAACGCCGCTGACGTCTCTGCTGGGCCTTTCCAGTTTGCTCAATACCCAGAAATTAGGGCGTTTGACCCCCCGCCAAAGCCGCTACGTGGGTTTAATCCAGCAACATGCCCGGCGACTCACGGCCCAGGTCAATGCCGTATTAGATTTAGGGCGCATCAACAGCGGCACATTGCAGATCATGCCCCAGGTGGTTGTGATCGCTGATCTTTGCCAAGAAGCCTATCGCCAGGCCCTCTTGCTCGTCGGTGAGACGGTCTCGCCCGATCACCCCTTACCCCTGGCTTGGGAAAGGGCCTTGCCGGATCTCACCGTAGTGGCGGACCCGCTGCGGCTGGGACAGATGTTGACCTACCTGATTTACCTCACCTTGAAGCATCAGCCCGACCCCACCAGCTTCCCGATTGTGATGGAGGTTTGGGAACGGTGGGTTCTATTTACCCCTTTGGGCATTCAAGACTCGGGGCGATGTCTCCACTATCCCCCCCAGGAGGATACGGTCGCCTCAAGCGATTACACGGAGGTTGAGGGTTGGCTAGAGTTGCTGCTCACCCGTAAATTGGCCCATCTCCACCGTGGTGAGTTGGTGATGATGAGCCATGATCAGGGCTCTACGAGACCTGTTTTACTCTTGCCACTCCAGGCTGAATCAGCCCAAACCCAACTTTTAGTGCTGGCAACCCTGGCCCCTCAGGTGGTGGCAGGGGTGCAAGCCCAAGTGGCCCCCTTAAACTACCGCTTGGTGGTGACCGAGCCAGGGCCGGAGACCCTAGAAGTGGTGGCGCGGCTGGAGCCAGCCGCTGTGCTGGTTGATTTACACGCTTCTACCCGTAGGGAACTACTACGGCAATTGCGTACCGATGGCCGCACCCACACCTGCCCTATCGTTGCCCTCGTGGCTCCCTTAGAGGCCGTACCGACTGATTTGAGGCCCGTCGATCACCAGATTCCATGGCCATCGGATGACTTAACCCCCTTACTGGTGACCCCGCCAGTGCCAGCTACGCCACCGCCAACTCGGATCACGGTTCTATATTTACGATCATCGGCTCCTCAGATTGAGACCGATGTCGTCGGATTTGACTTGCCCACCCTCCTCCATGACTGTGGTTGCCAAGTTTTAGAGGTGGATGATCTGGATCAAGCCAGTCTGATTACCCGTGTGTGGAACCCGGACGTGATGGTTTTGGATCCCGCTGTTACGGATCCGGATGCCTACTTGCAGGGGCTGGCTGAATTTCCAGACTTGACCCAACTGGCCTTGATCACCCTGACCTCCGAAGCCACCCAGGCAGCGCATCAGTTTCCTAAGGTGACTGTGTACCCCTGCCTAGTGGGGGAATGTGACTGGCAGGTTTCGGCAGAGTCTAACCAGGTTCTGGTCTGGCTGCAGGAGGTGCTGCAGGTGGCGATCGCCCAGCACCCCCCGTTTTAGCCGAGGCAATCCGGTCAGGATCGCTGTTCTTGGACCCTATCCACTGCGACTGCCCGCTGGGGTAAATCGCAGGCCACTCCCAAGGGCTGGTTAAACAGCACCATCGTGGTGGTGGTATTGGCTTGGAACCCGATGCGATCGTAAAAGGCTTGCTGGTTGGTGGTCATCAGATAAACCCGCTCGGCCCGATGGACATGGGGATGGCCCAGCACCGTTTCTACCAATCGTCGTCCTAACCCAGCCCCTTGGTAATCCGGATGGATGACCACGTCCCAGATGGTGGCGCGATACACCCCATCCGAAGTGGCGCGGGCAAACCCAATCAGATGGGTGCCATCCCAGGCGGTGACGACGGGGTGGCTGTGGGCGATCGCCGTGGTTAAATCTTCGCTGGTGCGATCGCCGGCCCAAAAGGCGGCCAGCCTGAACAGCCGCAGGAGTTGTTGCAACTCAGGGGGCTCTAACGTGTCGTTGTATTGAAACTGAATGTGACTACAGTCCATGGTCAATAACGGCAAATACTTTGGGGGGCACAACAGAACAGATTGAGGAACATGGCGCGGAGTGTAAAGGCTGAAACCCACGGGCTTGTTTCGCCGTGGCGATGCTCTACACCCCGCATCCTCGTCGATGCCAACCCAAAATCCTGCCATTTTGCTGTGGTCCCGTCCCCAATACTGACGCCGTCCCTTCGTATCGGTAGGACCGCATCTCAGCCAGCAGCAATGGAAATATCCTGCCCATAGGGTGCAGAAATCAAATTAAAGAAAGCCTTGAGTATCAACCTTAACACTAATTTTTTGAAACCCTTTTCCCTTAGAGGCCAGGTGGTAGGATCGGAAAGCGCAAATTCAACCCTTTGCGAGATTGGTTAAAAGACGATGGATCCGCCGATGGGTTTACCCCCAGGGCAGGTTCTAAATAACCTCGGGGCCGGTTAGGTAGGGTGATTTCCCCTTGCACAAACCGGCCCGGTTCGATGTACTAAGTAAAGAACTGTAAATCTCCAGTCTCCGGACATATGCTAAAAGCCCTTCTCGGTGATCCCAACGCCCGTAAGCTCAAGCGCTACAAGCCCGACGTGGTGGAAATCAACCTTTTAGAGGAGGAGATTCAACCCCTGTCGGACGAGGCGCTGGTTGCCAAAACGGCTGAATTCAAGCAGCGACTGGAGAAGGGGGAGGCCCTGGATGACCTCCTGGCCGAAGCCTTTGCCGTCGTCAGGGAAGCGTCTAAGCGGGTGCTAGGGATGCGCCACTTTGACGTGCAGTTGACCGGTGGCATGGTGCTCCACGATGGCCAGATCGCCGAGATGAAAACTGGGGAAGGTAAAACCCTGGTGGCGACGCTGCCCGCTTACCTCAATGCCCTGAGTGGCAAAGGGGTCCACGTCGTTACTGTGAACGACTACTTGGCCCGTCGAGATGCGGAATGGATGGGGCAGGTCCATCGGTTTCTGGGTCTAGAAGTGGGACTGATCCAACAGGGGATGAGTCCGCAAGAACGGAAAAAGAATTACGGTTGCGATATTACCTACGGCACCAACAGCGAGTTTGGCTTTGACTACTTGCGGGACAATATGTCCACCGCGATCGCCGATGTGGTGCAGCGCCCCTTCAACTTCTGCATAATCGACGAAGTCGATTCCATCCTGATTGACGAGGCCCGTACTCCCCTGATCATCTCCGGCCAAGTGGAGCGTCCCGGCGAGAAATATACCCGCGCTGCCGAGGTCGCCGTAGAACTCCACGGGGATGATGAACATTACGAAGTCGATGAGAAGGCCCGCAACGTGCTGCTCACCGACGAAGGCTTTATTAAAGCTGAGGAGATGCTGGGGGTAACGGATCTCTTTGACCCCCAAGATCCCTGGGCTCACTACATTTTCAACGCCATTAAGGCCAAAGAACTCTTCATCAAGGATGTCAATTACATCGTTCGTAATGGTGAAGTGGTGATTGTGGATGAGTTTACCGGTCGGGTCATGCCCGGTCGTCGCTGGAGTGATGGCCTACACCAGGCGATCGAGGCGAAGGAACATGCGGAGATTCAACCCGAAACCCAGACCCTGGCCAGCATCACCTATCAAAACTTCTTCTTGCTCTACCCCAAGCTCTCTGGCATGACCGGAACCGCCAAAACCGAGGAGCCGGAATTCGAGAAGATTTACGAGCTGGAAGTCACAGTCATCGACACTAATCGGATCTCCCGACGGGGAGACTTGTCCGATGTGGTCTACAAAACCGAGTCAGCCAAGTGGCAGGCGGTGGCCGAAGAATGCTCTCAGATGCACGAGTCCGAGCGCCCGGTCCTGGTTGGCACCACCAGCGTCGAAAAGTCAGAAGTGCTATCGAAACTCCTGGCCGAGCGCGGCATTCCCCATAATCTGCTGAATGCGAAGCCTGAGAATGTGGAGCGAGAAGCAGAAATCGTCGCCCAGGCCGGTCGCAGCGGCGCGGTCACCATCGCCACCAACATGGCCGGTCGTGGCACCGACATTATTTTGGGCGGTAATGCGGACTACATGGCTCGCCTCAAGGTTCGGGAATATCTGCTGCCCCGGATCGTCAAGCCTGAGGACGACGATGCCATGGCCATGGCCGGAGTGCCGGCAGCCAAGGGCCGTAAGCGCCCTCAAGGGTTTGGCTCTGACCAAAAGGTCAAGACCTGGAAGGCATCCCCTGACATTTTCCCGACGGAGCTCTCTCAAGAAACAGAAGCGGCGCTGAAGGCAATGGTGGATTTTGCCGTTGAAACCTATGGGGAGCGCAGCCTACCGGAACTAGAGGCCGAAGATAAGGTGGCGATCGCCGCTGAAAAAGCCCCCACCACCGATCCCTTCATTGCCCAATTGCGGGAAGTTTACGGCAAGGTGCGTGGGGAATACGAGGTTTTGACCAGTGCTGAGCACGAGAAGGTGATCGCCAACGGCGGTTTACACGTGATCGGTACTGAGCGCCACGAGTCTCGCCGGGTTGATAACCAACTGCGGGGCCGGGCCGGTCGCCAGGGCGACCCCGGTTCCACCCGCTTTTTCTTGAGTTTAGAAGACAATCTGCTGCGGATCTTTGGGGGCGATCGCGTCGCCGGTCTCATGAACATGTTCCGTGTCGAGGAAGACATGCCGATCGAATCGGGTATGTTGACCCGTTCCTTGGAAGGGGCGCAAAAGAAGGTCGAAACCTACTACTACGACATCCGTAAACAGGTGTTTGAGTACGACGAGGTGATGAACAACCAGCGGCGGGCCATTTATGCCGAGCGTCGCCGTGTGCTGGAAGGGCAAGAGCTCAAAGAGCTGGTGATCACCTATGCCGAACGCACCATGGATGACATTGTTGAGGCTTACATCAACCCCGAGCTACCGTCAGAAGAGTGGAAGCTGCCGGAGATGATAGGGAAAATCAAAGAGTTTGTCTATCTGCTCTCTGATGTGGAGCCCGAGCATCTCGACAACCTCTCCATCGGCGAAATCAAGACCTTCCTCCATGAGCAGGTGCGGATCGCCTACGACATGAAGGAAGGCCAGGTTGATCAGATGAAACCAGGACTGATGCGCGAGGCCGAGCGGTTCTTTATCCTGCAACAAATCGACACCCTCTGGCGGGAGCATCTCCAGCAAATGGATGCCTTGCGAGAAACCGTGGGCTTACGGGGGTATGGCCAAAAGGATCCCCTGATCGAATACAAGAGTGAGGGGTATGAGGTGTTTTTAGACATGATGACCGGCATCCGCCGGAACGTGGTCTACACCCTCTTCCAATTCCAGCCCCAAGCTCAGCCTCAGGTTAAAACCTCTCAAGAAGTCGGCTAATGGCAGGGTTTGAATCGATCTTGGCTTCGGACTGGATTCAGCACGTGGCCAAGGAGTCCGTTGTTAAGGATGACTTTTTCTTTTATCGCTTTTGGCAAGATGAACCGTAATTTTTAGGCCAATGGGTGACGCAACAGGGTGATGAAGTGGCAGGGAAGGTTTATCTTGTCGGGGCGGGACCGGGCGCGGTCGATTACCTGACCGTGCGGGCCTATCACCTGCTGCAAACCGCTGCGGTTTTGGTCCATGATGCGTTGGTTAGCGCTGAGTTATTGGATCTTTTACCGCTGGGCTGCGAACGTGTCGATGTCGGTAAACGGGGCGGAAAACCCAGCCCAGCGCAATCCGAGATCGATCAGCTTTTGGTGAACCTGTGTCAGCAGGGTCACCAAGTGGTGCGGCTCAAGAGCGGTGACCCGTTTATTTTTGGCCGTTCCGCCTCAGAGATTCAGGCCCTCAAAGCAGCAGAATGTGCATTTGAAGTGGTGCCAGGGATCTCATCGGCGCTGGCTGCCCCGCTATTGGTAGGTATCCCCCTCACCGATCCGGTATTGAGCAGTCAGTTTGTGGTGCTGACCGCCCATGATTTGGATCTGCACAATTGGGAAGCCCTGGCCTGCATGGCTACGCTAGTGATTTTGATGGGGGGGCGATCGCTGGGGGAAATCACCCAGCGGCTCGTGCATTGGGGCAAGCGGGGCGAGACCCCCGTGGCGGTGATCCGCTGGGCGGGACAACCCCAACAGCAGATTTGGTCTGGGACTCTACTCACCATCGCACAACAGACCAAAGGTGAGCGCCTCTCCCCCTGCATCATTGTGATTGGCGAAGTGGTGGGGTTACGGGCCTATTTATAGCGCTGGCCCCTTTGCTTAGGACACCTAGGATCGCTCTGATTCCTAGCGCAAAAGCAAAGTGGTTATCCCTAAGGCGATTTCCAGGCAAGAATTTACCCTTCCCGTCAGGTATTTTTTCAGCGATCGCCTAATTCGCCGGAATACCCTGTACCGGAATGCCAATGGCCACCTCAGTGCCTTGGCCTGGCTGAGAGGTGATATTGAGGGTGCCGCTATGACCTTCGGTAATGATTTGGTGGCTAATCGCCATGCCAATACCCGTGCCCTTGCCCACGGGCTTCGTGGTGAAAAAGGGATCAAACAGCCGCTTGAGCGTCTGCGTAGACATACCCTTACCGTTATCGGTAATGTTAATTTCCACCCAGTTCCCCGCCATGGGGCGGGTACGAATGGTGATCTGGCCAGGGTGGGTTGCCCAGTCTTGATAGCTCTGGTTTGCGCCTGCCTCCTCGATTGCATCAATGGCGTTGGCCACAACATTCATGAAGACTTGGTTGATTTGGCCGGGGTAGCACTCGACCAAGGGGAGCGGGTCGTACTGTTTTACCACCTGGATAGCTGGCCGCTCGGGCCGCTCTTTCAAGCGATGCTGCAAAATCAGCAGGGTGTTGTCGATCCCTTCGTGGAGATCAACGGCTTTGGCATCGGCCTCATCTAGGCGGGAAAAGTTGCGTAAAGACAGCACGATTTGACGGATGAGATCGGTGCCCATCTCCATAGATGTCAACATCTTGGGGATATCGGTTTGCAGGAACTCGACATCGGCATCCTCAAGGGCATCTTGAATCTCGGGCACGGGCTCAGGGTAGTGGGTGTTGTAGAGCTGCAAAATCCTTAAGAGCTGATGGGCATAGTCACGAAAATGGGTGAGGTTGCCGTGGATAAAGTTGGCGGGATTATTGATTTCATGGGCGACCCCAGCGACAAGTTGACCGAGGGAAGCCATTTTTTCACTCTGGAACAGTTGCGCTTGGGTCTGTCCTTGTTCACGCATTAGGGTCTGAACCCTGTCAATGAGAGCATTAAAGGCGTCAGCCAATTCCCCCACTTCATCCTTGCTGTTCACCGAGACCCGCAAATCAAAATCTGCCTCTCTCTGGACCTGGCGGGCCATATTGGTTACCTGCTGCAGCGGTTGCAGCAAGCTCCTTGCAATCAGCAGCGAGATTCCTATAGCAGTCGCCAATTGCATTAAGACATAAGCTAGAAGCATTTCCCATCTCCGGTGAGTGCCATGCCCAAGCCTTATAGCTA
>JAQCKL010000041.1 GCA_027592485.1 Cyanobacteriota bacterium | reverse complement strand
GTCAGGAAGTGGATTGGCTAGTGGTGAATTACCGCTGGCAACAGGATTTGTCAGAGGAGCCCGCTGATTGGCAGACGAACTTGGCCCGTTTAGCGATTGACCAAGGGGCGGATGTGGTGGTGGGTCACCATCCCCAGCAGCTCCAAGGCACTGAAATCTATCGGGGTCGTCCCATTGCCTATTCCCTAGGGGATTTTGTCTTTGGGCAACCCGGTGATGATATTTCCGATGAGACGGCCATCCTCAAGGTCTCGTTGGGCGATCGCCAAATGAAAGTAGAATTGCTGCCCATCGTGGTCCGCGCCGGGCAACCCCATCAGGCCATTGGCGTAGAGGCAGAGGCCATCCTCCAGAAAATTCGAGCGGTCTCCCAACCCTTCCCCGTGCCGATGGAACCGGTCATGGTGCTGGATATTCGTCCCGAGACCCCCGCCGCCAATGACCCAGCTGCGTCCGACGGTTCCTTCGTTACCCCAGCCCAAAATGCTCCCACCTTCAGAGCAGCCCCATCAGGCTTAGATACCCCGAACCCTGGTGGGGCTGAGGATGTCGTCCCAGAAGAGTCACTTTTAGAAGAGTCACTTCTAGAAGAGTGGGGACCTAAAACCCAACCCGGTGAAACCCAATTTGAACCCATCCCTGAGGTGGAGTCGCCGCTTCCCACCCATCTGTCCCCTGCCGATCCCGCCCCCACCACATCAGCGCTGCCCACGATTGAGTCACCTGAACCCCGCTCTACTAATGGGCGCAATACCCCTAAGGCTGAGTCAGGGGCTGAGCCGACTATGGAAGCGGTCGAGGCCGTCCCAACCGGAGCGATTTCCCCCCATAGCGAACCGTTAATCGGTCCTTTGAGTGCCCATCCTGCTGCCAAGCCAGCTCCGGTGGCCACTGCCCGAGCGCAATTAGGACTGCCCCAAACGCAAGTCTTTAAACCCCTGCAAGCCAGGGCCGCTCATCCTGAACTCACCGCTATGGCGGATCAGCCAATTGCTGAGCCACCGCTGTCAGAATAGGGCGGATTAGCGTCTATGGGATCATTACCCTCAGCGCTACTATTTAATGATTTTCTTGACCAAGGCTGTGTCAGTGACGCTAATTTGCACTAATCTTTTGACGAATACGGGTATTAAAAGTCAACCAGATCCGTTAGTGCTTAATCCATACCTATTTTTCCTGTGCAGGCCTTGTGGACAACCTTGTGATTAGCCAGTGACCTTTGAACCTATGAATCCTTCGTCTAGTGCTGATATGACTGCCGCTGATATGACTGCCTATGGTGCTTCCGTAGACGAGAATTCGAGTGACGCTAACAACAAGGGCTACGCGCCGTCTGTTCCCCTCTCGGTCTATCGGGAACTCTCCACCGAGCTACAAACGGCTAAAGTGAGGGTGGATGCCCTTAATCGGCAGAACAAGCAACTGTCTCGGCAAAATCAGGCTTTACGCCACGAGATTCAACGGTTTGTCCAGTCCGCTGAGCAACTCGGCCACTTTGCTGGGGTTCTCCCAGCGGAAGCGGCGGGCAAGGCTGATCGCGCTGACCTAGAAGCAGAGATTGATCGCACGGATGCCATTCCCATGGCAATGGTTTCACTGCCTGAAGATCGCCCCCAGCCCTTGGCGGCTCCTCGCAATCGACCAGAAACCGCGCCGACCCGGAAGCCACGACTGTTTACAGAGCAGCCAGAGCGGCCTCGGCGAGTCAGCCAAGGGCCATCACGTCCCCAAGATCTCAGCAATCTATGGTTGGCGACGACGATTTTATTAGTGATTTTCACCGCTTTTGGGGCCGGTTTCTTGATTATGCGCCCCCTCCTCAAGCGCTAATGCCATGGCAGCACTCGGGTTGACTCGGGTTCTAGAGTTTACAAAAGTCGGCTTCAGGCTACAGTATGGTTCAGACAGCCTCCATAGAGAACAGGCTGCATTACTAATGGGCATCGCACCATAGGGAGGTCATGCGTCAAGTATGAAAAAAATCGAAGCGATTATTCGCCCCTTTAAGCTAGATGAGGTCAAAATTGCCTTAGTGAATGCAGGGGTGGTGGGGATGACGGTCTCGGAGGTCCGGGGCTTTGGTCGTCAGAAGGGTCAAACGGAGCGCTATCGAGGCTCTGAGTACACCGTAGAGTTCTTGCAGAAGCTGAAGCTAGAAATCGTTGTGGATGATGAGCAGGTGGATATGGTGGTCGATAAGATCACGGCTGCGGCTCGTACCGGCGAAATCGGGGATGGCAAAATCTTTATTACCCCGGTAGATCGGATCGTGCGGATTCGTACCGGTGAAATTAACACTGAGGCCGTATAGGCCCCATCCAGGCTGCGGTCTGAATAGCCCCCTAGGCCGCTAACGCCTGGGGGGTTTGTGCTTGAGTTTGCCCGCTTGATCAAGTGTTGGGCAACCGCCAGTCTATAGCAGTCGCCAGTCGGGTTAGGACAAGACTGCGAGCCACTTTGCTTCTGCCTTAAGGATCAGAGCGGTCCTAGGTGTCCTAAGCAAAGTGGCCAGCGCTATAGTTCGGACAAAACTGCGAACCACTTTGTTGCTGCGCTATAAAACACTGGGTACGGGGAGATGTCAACAACTTTGCCAGCACCGCTAGCAGATCAAGCGATCGCGGCGCGCTTGGGCCGCTATGGCCGGTTTGGGGTACACCTGGGCCTAGGGCGGATCCGGGTGCTCTTGGCGGCCTTGGGTAACCCCCAAGAGCAGGTCCCGATCATTCATGTGGGGGGCACTAACGGTAAAGGTTCCGTCTGTGCCTATCTTTCCGCCATTCTGGCCCAGGCGGGCTACAAGGTCGGGCGCTACACCTCTCCCCATTTGGTCAGTTGGTGTGAGCGCATTTGCATCAACGATCGCCCCATTGCCCCGACCGATCTGGAGACTAGCCTGACCCAGGTAGAAGCCGCCATTGATCCCCAGGCGGACTCTCCCACCCAATTTGAGGTGTTGACGGCTGCTGCCTGGGTTTATTTCGCCCAAGAGAAGGTGGATGTGGCGGTGATTGAAGTGGGTCTGGGGGGACGGTTGGACGCCACTAATGTTTGTGATCGCCCCTTAGTAAGCATCATCACCTCCCTGAGTCGAGAGCACTGGCAACGGCTGGGGCCAACCCTGGCCGATATTGCCCGTGAAAAGGCCGGTATTTTAAAAGCAGGCTGCCCAGCGGTGGTGGGTCCCCTGCCGGCTGAGGCCCAAGCCGTGGTGGCCGAGCGGATACAGGCGTTAAACTGCCCGGTCATCTACCCAGAGCCCGCTCAACCCCTAGGGCAAGACCAGGCTGAGTATCCTTCTGAGCATGGTTCTCTGTGCTTCAGGCTGCCGCTGCAGGGGCAGTACCAATACACCAATGTTGCCCTAGCCATTACCGCCCTGCAGACCCTCCAGCAACAGGGGTGGGCGATCTCCGATCGGGACATGGCTGAGGGGATTGCCGCTGCCCGCTGGCCTGGCCGCCTCCAGTGGCTGACCTGGCATGATCCCCACAACCATGCCCATACCCTGCTGGTCGACGGAGCCCATAATCCGGCGGCGGCGCTCGTCCTGCGTCAGTATGTGGATACGTTACCCGGCTCCAGCCGTGCCTGCAGTTGGGTCATGGGGATGCTCGACACCAAAGACCATGGGGATATCTTGGCGGCGTTGCTTCGCCCTGGTGATTACCTGCACCTTCTCCCCGTGCCCGAGCATCAATCCGCTGCCCCCGAAACATTGGCCGCGATCGCTCAGCACGTCTGCCCTGATCTCAACGGCGTACATTGCCATGGGAGCTTGGAGACGGCCTTGGCGGAGGCGGTGCAGCATCCGAACAGGACGGTGTTGTGTGGTTCCCTATATCTCGTTGGCCACTGCTTTGCCACTCAGGCAGGGCGGCTAAAACCGCTAACAGCCCTTGCCAGTAGAGAATGCCAGCCCTAGGCCAGCATTCTCAGCAGCCCCTGCTGCCCAATCAAAACCTCTCGTAGCAGGGTGATGATCCCGACCCAAATAATGGGCGAGATATCGACGCCACCCATGGGGGGAATCACCTTGCGCACAGGGATCAACAAAAACTCTGTCGGCATCACCACTAGGCTGAAGGGTAGCTTCTGCCCATTGGCCTCTGGGTACCAGGTCAAAACGATTCGGGCAATGAAGAGGACAGTATAAAGTCCCAGTAAGGGACCTAAAACCAAGCTGGCCCAGGCCAGAGGGGAGGAAGGAAACACCATAGCGATCGCAGAAACGTCAGGATTGGGGCTAAATCCAGGCCATGTTCAGGACTTTAACGCCTGCTACAGACCTGAAGCCGGTTCAAAAAATAGTCTTTTATACAGCCGTGGCCAGTCCGGTGAGGACAAGACTGCCAGTCCCTTTGCTGTTGCCCTAAGGATCAGAGCGATCCGAGGTGTCCTCAGGCAAGGGGCTATATTTCGCAGACCGCTCATATCATCCCACAATCGCCTTCCAGTTGTGGTCAAAGGAACAGTGGGCTTCTCAGGAGGTAAACAAAGCGATAAACTTTTGACATAAGGTAATTGGGCTTTAAGCAAAATTATGACTCCCTCCCTCACAAATTTCTTACTCAGTTTGGTTGCTGGTGCTGCAGTGGTCGTGATTCCCGCCACGGTTTTTCTCATCTTTGTGAGCCAACAAGATAAGCTGAGTCGCCGTTCTTAGCATGATCGAGATGGATCGCCGTCCCTAGACTTCCTGATGCGCTTCTGATACTGGCTACCCCCCTCCTGGCAGGGGGTAGCCAGTATTATTTTGGAGGTAGCGCTGTGGGGATCTACCTTGGGATGAGATGGGGCAGAGACCGCACAGTCCTAGCTGGCAAGCTGTAGAATTAAAGCGCCCGCTGGGTTGAGTACAGCTATCGGTGCTCATTCTGGTAGGGGTAACCCAGCTTATCTACCGTTCGAGCAGGTTTCGCGACTTGAGCTATTAAGTCGCCATTGTGAGAGGAATTAACTGTGAATTTTGGCACGCCCGTTCCCCTGCTCATTGGACTTGTTTTGATCATGAGCGCGATCGCCCTGTTTTTTCTTGACAAGTTAAAGCCAGGCTATGAGCGTGACTCCGACAAGGTCTATGCGGGATTGTTGCTGCTCTCAGGGGTGTTTTTGCTGGGCCATCTAACGATGGATCTGATCCCAGCTTTTCAACAAATGCTTATGTCTGGCATGTTGATCGCCCTGCTGCTAGAAAATATTCGTAGCCGGACGTCCTTGCGAGAAGGGGGACGCCAAGAAGAGAGTAGACCACCCGCCCGAGGGGACAGCCGTTCCAGCCGTCGAGTCTATCGGGCAGAGCTGGATGACTATGGCCCGAGAGATGACCGTTGGGACTCTCCTCGCATCGAGGCTTCTAGGGATCGTTACCCAGATGAGTTAGACAACGGCTATCGTCGCCAGCCCTCGGAACCGAGCAGTTCACCCATGGGCCGATTGAATCCTAGTAGTGATCGGATTCGTCGCCGTCGCCCCCGCACCCCAGACAATCGTTATGGCACGGATGCCGTCTGGGATGAGAACCCCAATCCACGCCGGTCTTTAAATCAGGGGGAGGACAGATGGGGAAGGGACTACGATCGCGATCAACCCCCATCCAGAAATGACTATCGAGAAGAGTCTGGACAAAATGGTGGCGGTTACGCCAACTACCAACCCATTAATGGCTATAGCGATCAGGATCGTGAGCCATCAACGGATTACTAATTAGAAATCTCTGCCATTTCAATCACCTGATCGTTATAGTCCTTGACCAGAAAATTCAAGGGTTGATCACGGCGAATTTTATGGCGAACACCTTGGGTCTGGACTCGCATTAGGATATTTTCCAGGCAATCGTGATCGAAGCAGACGTGGCGTTGGCGATCGCGGTAGCCTCGGCTCGCCCCACTAATCACATGCAGTTGGGTGTTCTTTTTGAGTTGATACCAGAGCCCATCAGGGCTGCTGTAGTCTGAGCTCAAATTACCCATGTTGCTGGTCATGAGCGGATCTAACCCTGCTGATCCCAGGGTTTGCTCATAGTTGTAGTAATAATGCAATGGCACCTCCGCCGCCTGGAGGCGCAGCATCCCCTCATAAAACTGCCGGGCAGCCTCTAAGTCAGACACCATGACCGTATGAACCTTGGGGGCGCTGCTCAGAAACATCCACATAGCCCCGGCATAGGCCACCAGTAGCATCACCATGATGCCTTGGGTTGATAACAAACTATCCATTGGCATCCCCTAAAGCAGCCTTTGTGGTCAATGGCTGTGTCACAGTCCCACTCACAATACCCATACCATCGCTAATCAGCAGTTTTGTTCTATCAAGACGACTCGTCTGCTCGGTGTCCGCAAGCCTGGGCTTGTCAGGAATCCGCTTCAAGAGTACCCGTCCGCTATGACCTAGTTTATCAAGGGCTATTGATAAGCTCAGCCGTCATGCCAGTTTTGGATAAGCCTGTAACTTTTTGGCTGGGGTGCAAAGCAGCAGACGCCAGTCGATGTCCTGCTCAATATGTCCAGAGATTGCGGCGGCCGTGACGGGAGAGAGGGTCGCCTCAGCCTGCAATCCATGGCCGAAATTGATGAAGATCGGCTGCTTTTTTGAAAAAATTCGCTTCCTTTAAAAAACTGTCGCTATAGTATGAGCACCTCAACGGTTGATCGTGCGTTAACCTCAGCAGTAATGTCTGTACAAATTCCCCTTTTTCCCGAAGCTAGCCACGAGATTGTGCAACAACTTGCTCCCTTGAGCGATCGCGACCTTTTGAATCGCTTTAAGGCGGATCCCACTGCTGGGCGCTACTTCACCACCATATTTTGTCGCTATAGTCCCATTGTCTACAGCTTAATTCGTCATTCAGCCCGATCTCCGGTTCAGGCTGACTATCTGTTTGCGCTGACGTGGCGACATATTTTGAATGAGCTCGGGGGGCTCGTATTACCCCCAGAAGAGCAAGCGCATCGGACCAATGGTGATCAGAACCAGTCCACCACCTCCCTACAGAGCTGGCTGATCAACATTACTGCCGTCTGCATTAACCAAGCGATTCTGCCAGAAGTTGAAGACATTCATTATGTGCTGGCCGAGGCCTCTCCCCCCCTGTGGTGCTATACCGAGCGGGCGTTGAACCAACTTGATCCGATCGAGCGGTTGATCATCATCATGGCCCAGACCTTTCGCTGGAGCGATACCCGCATTGCCGCTTATCTGCAGGCCGAGGGTGAGCAGATCACGCCGGTAGCCGTGGCCAATCGTTTACGGGTCGCTTGTCGCCATTTGGCAGAGGCGTTGCCAGAGGATATTCGTCAAATCTACTTGCCGACGCAGCCAGCGCCAGCCGCTGGTATCGCCAGTCAAGTCCCTGAGTTAGTTGCTGCCAGCCCTGATTAATTGTGATGTGAATGGTGTGGATGACAAGCCCATGAAAGTGCGATCAACAGGATGGCTGCCCCTCTTAGCTGTGGGGCCTTTATTCGCTGCGGGAATCGTCAGCGGGCTGGGTATCAGTGGTGAGGCAATGGCCTCGGAGCAACTGGAACGTCAGTTGGATATTCGTCCGGCCAATGGTACCCAGGGGCAATCTCGGGATGTGGCGGATCAGCTCTTGCGGCTAGGGAGTCAAGAAGCAGAGGTCGGTGATTATGATCGGGCGATCGCCGCTTGGTATCGCGCCATCGACATTTACCATGCCCTGGGGGATGGGGTGGCGGCGGGCATCGCCTACGACTACATCGGTCTGACCTATGCCCAACTCAGCCGCTACCATGAGGCTGAAGGGACCCTCCGGCAACGGCTTGCTGTGGCCCAAGATCACCGTGACTTTTTGGGCCAAGTCCATGGCTGGAACAACCTAGGCAGCATTTTCCTGCAGCGGGGCCGATGGCTACCGGCCCAAGATGCTTTTCAGGCTGCCTTGAATATTGCTGAAGATTTGGGAGACGACGCTGGCATTGGCCTCTCTCTCAGTAACTTAGGGTTGGTGGCCCAGCAACAAGGCCAGCTTGAAGATGCCCGCAAGTACTACGAAGCTGCCATAGACTACCGCTTCCGCGCTGGCGATCTAGCCGGACAAGCCAACTCCAACAATAACCTGGGTGCCGTTTATGGGCGGTTAGGGGAAACGGGAGCAGCCTTAGGGGCCTATCTGGTGGCCAGGGATGCCGCCCAACAGGGGAACGATCTTGCTAATTGGTTACGGGCCTTAGACGGCCTGATTGGTCTCTACCGGGATCGAAACGATACCGGTGACCTCGGGCAGGTACGGCGCTTCTTAAATGAACGCATTGCCCTCACGGAAACAGCTGAGGCCACTCCTTTTCAGCGTATGCACAGCTGGCGACACCTGGGGCAGTACTATCAACAGGTGGGTAATCTTCCTGCTGCTCGGGAGGCCTATGAACAAGCCTTGGGCATTGCCCGCCAGCTGGAGGACAATCGCCAAGAAGGCGTCCTGATGAATTTGCTGGGCAGCTTGTAGCAGGATAGATGGCTCTAATGAATCTCCATGACTGAGTCGGCCCCCTTGCGCTTTGATATTGTCACCCTCTTTCCCGACTTTTTTGCCTCTCCATTGCAGTCTGGGCTGCTGGGTAAAGCCCTTGCCCGCAATATTGCGGCGGTTCATTTAACGAACCCCCGCGATTTCACCACCGACAAACATAACCGCGTCGATGATGAACCCTATGGGGGCGGAGTCGGGATGCTGATGAAGCCAGAACCCATTTTTGCAGCGGTGGAATCTCTGCCCCAACTGCCCCGCCGCGAGGTGATTTTGCTGACCCCCCAGGGTGAGCCGATGGCGCAACCTTTGCTGCAAACCTTGGCGGCGAACTATGACCAGCTTGTGCTGATCTGTGGCCATTACGAAGGGGTGGATGAGCGGGTGTTGCATCTGGTCACCCGAGAAGTCTCCCTGGGGGATTTTGTCTTAACCTGTGGTGAGATTCCGGCGCTGGCTCTACTGAATGGGGTGATTCGATTGCGCCCTGGCACCGTTGCTAAGGCCGACTCGCTTAAGTATGAGAGCTTTGAAGCGGGCTTGCTCGACTATCCCCAGTACACCCGACCGGCGGTGTTTCGAGACTGGGCGGTGCCGGAGATCTTGCGGTCTGGTAATCACGCGGCCATTGAGCAATGGCGGCACGAGCAGCAGTGCCAACGCACGGCAGCCCGACGCCCAGATTTATATGCCCAGTGGTTGCAGCAATCTACCCCGGAATAGCCGTCATCGGCTTTAGGATAAACGTCACGGCGTCACCCACAGTTTCCTCCTTGCGGGAGAAGGACTGTGTTGTATATCACTGAGACTGGAAGCATCTGCTGACCATAATGAAGCCATGACCCTTAGAATTGGCAACGGTTACGATATCCACCGCTTGGTGGCCGATCGCCCCCTGATCCTGGGGGGCGTCCGTTTAGAACATGAGTTGGGACTATTGGGGCACAGTGATGCTGATGTCCTTACCCATGCCATCATGGACGCCCTGCTGGGGGCTCTGAGCCTCGGGGACATTGGCCGCTATTTTCCCCCGGATGATCCCCAATGGGCGGGAGCCGACAGCGTCTTGCTATTGGGGCAGGTCAACCAGATGGTGCGCGATCGCGGTTGGTTCATTGTCAATATCGACAGTGTGGTCGTGGCAGAGCGCCCGAAGCTCAAACCCCACATTGAAGCGATGCGTACGACCCTAGCCCTGGCCCTAGGGATTGATCCATCACAAGTGGGGGTGAAAGCAACCACCAACGAGAAACTCGGCCCCACCGGTCGAGAAGAGGGCATCTCGGCCTACGCGGTGGCGTTACTGTCCCAAAATGCCGCTAGTCGCTGATCATTCAAAACCATTAGACCCTGAACCTGGAACGTCTATCGGGGGTAGCTGAAAACCATCCATGGCCTTTTCAAAGCAACATAATTTGAGATATTGCGTAATTTCTACGGGTACCCCGTGAAGATACTCAGTAAGATTGCAACATTCGCCAAGTCCGCCCGTCACATGGGCAAGGCACAACTCAATGTTGCCTTTGCCCCTAAACGGTCAACGAATGCGTTGCTAGGCCGGATATCGAACACGGCACTCTGGTCGCTGCTCAGCCGTTTCAGAGGATCCTGTCAGTCCTGAAGCTTGAGGTATTTTTAGCTAGTAGAGGTAAAAGAAGATGGGTGTGCTCGACCACATTACGACTACCGTTTCCAGAGGTTGGCAAAATCATAACAATGCTGTTCTCCCTTGGGGCTTTCAGGAGATTCCCCCAGAGCGTCAGGGGCTACGGGGGGAGTACGACTACCATGGTCTCGCCAAGCGAGTCTTACGGTGCTACCACGACAATTTCCGGAAGGCCGATCTAGCCCAGCTGACGGTACAGCAGCGGGGCCGGGTGATTAGCCTCCAGGGGCGGGTCTCCAGTTATCACCACCTCCAACAGCTTACCCAATTGGCCCTGACTACTCCCGGTACGGCTCGGGTCGAAACCCACAGGGTAGTGGTGTTAGCACCGATTGCAGCGGCATCGGTATAGCCTTTGGCTGTCACCCCTGCCCCTGTGGGTTGAGACTTTCTTATTCCCACTCAATGGTGCCGGGGGGCTTAGAGGTGATGTCATAGACCACCCGATTCACCCCTTCCACTTCATTCACGATGCGGTTTGAAATGGTCTCTAACAACTCATAGGGGGCTCGGGACCAATCCGCTGTCATCCCATCTTCACTGGAGACGAGCCGCAAGACGATGGGGTAGGCATAAGTACGCTGATCGCCCATCACCCCCACGCTGCGCACGGGCAGCAGTACCGCAAACGCCTGCCAAAAGTCATGGTAGAGGCCTTGTATCCGAATTTCTTCGCGGACGATGTAATCGGCATCCCGCAAAATATTGAGTTTCTCGGCGGTGACTTCTCCCAAAATACGAATGGCTAAGCCAGGGCCAGGGAAGGGATGACGGCGGACGATTTCTTCAGGCAAC
Organism: Cyanobacteriota bacterium; assembly: GCA_027592485.1. Taxonomy (GTDB): domain Bacteria; phylum Cyanobacteriota; class Cyanobacteriia; order Phormidesmidales; family Phormidesmidaceae; genus PCC-6406. The sequence continues at coordinate 3,832 of JAQCKL010000041.1, read as the reverse complement.
CCCACTGAGCGGCCCACCTTCCGGACTTCGTCTTTAAACAGCTTCCGCAACGGTTCCACTAGCTTGAATTGCAGGTCTTTGGGCAGGCCGCCAACATTGTGGTGGCTCTTGATTTTGACCGCGACCCGCTCCCCGGTTTTGGGATCAATGTTGGTGTCGGCAGACTCGATCACATCGGGATAGAGGGTGCCCTGGGCCAGGTAGTCAAAGGGGCCAAGGCGTCGGGACTCTTCTTCAAATACCCGAATAAATTCGTGGCCAATGCGTTTCCGCTTTTCTTCGGGATCCGTAATGCCTTCTACCCTGGCGAGAAAGCGATCGCGGGCATTGATATACTCCACATCGATATGGAACTTATCGCGAAATAGATCCACCAACCGCTCAGGCTCTTTTTTGCGCATAAAGCCCTGGTCGATGAACATGCAGGTGAGCTGATCGCCGATGGCTTTGTGGAGCAAAAAGGCCAAGGTAGAGGAGTCTACCCCCCCGGAAAGGGCCAACAGCACCCGTTTCTCGCCCACCCTGGCCTTGACTTCGCGGATAGCCTCTTCCACGAAGGCCTCTGTGGTCCAAGTGGGCTCGCAATTACAGATGTGGTAAACAAAGTTACGGATCAGCGCCTGTCCACCATCAGAGTGGACCACTTCTGGGTGGAACTGCACGCCGTAAAATCGCCGTTCGGGATGGGCGATGGCGGCACTGGGGGTATTGTCGGTATGGGCCAATACCTCAAAGCCCTCAGGGAGATGGGTGACGGAGTCCCCGTGACTCATCCACATGGTGGCCCCGTTATTCACATTGGTGAGTAAATCAGTGGGATCGTCGATGTGTAAAGAGGCTTTGCCATACTCGCCGCGATCGGCCTGCTCCACCCGTCCTCCCAGTTGTTGCACCATCAGTTGCATGCCGTAGCACACCCCTAGAATCGGAATGCCCAAGTTCCAAATTTCAGGGTCACAGTGGGGTGCATATTCGGCGTAGACCGAGTTGGGTCCTCCCGACAAAATGATGCCTTTGGGATTGAGTTGCTTGAGTTGCTCGATCGAGGTGCGGAAGGAGAGCACCTCTGAGTACACTTCGGTTTCTCGAATCCGACGGGCAATCAGCTCTGAATACTGGGATCCAAAGTCCAGGATGACCAGCATTTGCCGATTGAGCTCAGCCATGCCAGGGGTGGGGGTCGGATGCTCGGTTTGTAAGGTCATGGTTGGCTTCCTTGTTGATAAGGGTGATTTCAGTGGGGTGTTCAGGCTGGGAGCCGAGGGGCTCCCAAAATTTCCATAGGTATGAGATAGAGGCAATAAAACGATAGGTGGAATCAAACCTCGGCCAGATCAGACCGGTGTCAGACAGGTAGATTGAGAACTGGTGAGAGTCTGGAGACCTTAATCGGGGGCGGGTCAGGATTTCATGGGTGAGACGGAGCGTGAAGCTGAATCACAGTGACCTATACATTCTGAAATCCTTGTCTAAAAACGAATCCTTAGGTCGCCATGGCCTGCGAAAGCCATGGATGCCTGGACCTCTGGAAAAGTCTGGATACTAAAGGCAGAAAAATATTCCTACTAGCTTATCAAAGCCCTGAAAGATACGAGCGGGCTGGGTCACTGATGGCAATAAACTGTCGAGCCCGATCAAATAGGGCGGTGCCCACGGTCACGGCGCGATCGCTATGGGTCTGAATATACGCTCCCGTACGGGCATCAATCTTTGCGGCTAAAGCGTTGTACAGGGTCCCAACCCACTGGCTACCCTGCTGAGCATCGAGGTGTCTGAGGTGGGTGAGTCCGGCTTCGACGGTGGGTGCGTTGAACAGATGCTCAACATCGGCCTGGGGTAACCCTTGGGTGGCGGCGATCGCCGCCAAAATTTCTTGCCGACCATCGGCCACATGGTGGTGGGTATGGAAAATCCCGCCCGCCAGCTTGATTAGCTTGCCGTGGTAGCCTACCAATAGGATGGATTTCACCCCACAGAGGGCCGCTTCCACCAGTAAGGGGCCGATCCAGTTGGCGGTCTTAACGCGCCGTTCGGGATCGATGCCCAGGCTAGGGGCGAGATCGAGGCCATTTTCCCCCACGCAAAACACTATGTCGCCATATTGGGCGGCTGTCTCCCGCAGGGTCTGGCGAAACTGCTCCAACTGTCCTGGAGCGCTTAGCGGCTGGGCGATCCCACCGGTCCCTAGCAGAGACAAACCATCCACAATCCCAAAGGCAGCATTGGAGGTGCGCTGGGCTAAGGCCCGCCCCTCGGGCAAAATCACCGTAACCCGAATGGCCCGCCCCTCCGGGAGCAAGGGTTCGAGATTGGTCTGCAAGAGCTGCTGGGCATAGCGATAAATGGCGGGGCGATCGCTCTCAAGATTGCGCCCGATCCCTTCTCCCCCTTCCAAGTGAATCGGTTCCGCCTGAGTCGGGTTGCCCCAGGTGACCACTGCCCAAATCGGGGTGTCACGGGTGAGGTCAAGGTTATCCCCCGGATCGCTGCGGGTAATGGCTAGGGCCGAACCATCGGGCAATTGCGCCCCCTGCTCAATGGGAATCTCGACGGTTTGACCTGGGTTGATGAGATGGACCGATACGGAAGACGGGCAGGGTGCCTCCCCCAGCAATTGCTGGAGGGCAGCGATCGCGCTAGCACAGGCAAACACGGGCAAGGTGTAGCCCGAACGGGGCAAGGTAGGCTGGGGGGAAACCGGCTGGGGAAAAGGGGCTGTCATACTTTGACAATGTAACGGTTGCTAAAGTAAATCCAGGGGCAGACGCCTACAGTGTATTCACCCCTGTCACTATCCCCGGTGCCTCCTCCTATGAATGCGATTGACTATCTGCGGATTAGCCTGATTGATCGCTGCAATTTCCGTTGCCAATATTGCATGCCGGAGGGGGCGGAGCTGGCCTATGTGCAGCAGCAGGATTGGCTGACCCGCCCTGAGATCCTAACCCTCTTGCGGGCAGTATTTATCCCCCTCGGGTTTACCCGCTTTCGGCTGACCGGGGGAGAACCGTTGCTGCGTCCTGACCTGGCGGAGATTATCGGCGATATTGTCAGCCTGCCGGAGACCCAGGATGTCGCCTTGACCACCAATGCTTTCTTGCTGGCCGACCAAGCCCAACCCCTGTGGGATGCGGGCCTCAGGCGCATCAACATTAGCCTCGATTCCCTCGACCCCGACACCTTTCAGGCAATCATTGGCCGACCGGGTAAATCCCGTTGGCACGAGGTCTGGGCGGGAATTTTGGCAGCCCATCGGGTCGGCTTTTCGCCTCTGAAGCTGAACGTGGTGGTGATCCCAGGGGTGAATGACCATGAGGTGCTGGATTTGGCTGGGCTGACCCTAGAGCGGCAGTGGCATGTGCGGTTCATTGAGTTCATGCCGATCGGCAATGATGCCCTGTTTGGGGAGCGGGGTTGGCTGCCGTCGGAGGAGATTCGGCAGAAAGTTCGCGATCGCTGGGGGCTCACCGAGGGCACAGTGCGGGGCAATGGTCCGGCGGATGTGTTCCAGATTCCGGGGGCACTCGGCACCCTGGGGTTTATTAGCCAGATGTCAGAGTGCTTTTGCGATCGCTGCAATCGCATGCGCCTCTCTGCGGATGGTTGGCTACGGCCCTGTTTGTTGAATGAGAACGGGCAAATTAATTTGCGGGAGCAGCTGCGATCGGGGGTGCCTTTGCCGGAGATTCGCGCCCAGGTCGGGGCATTACTGGCGGCGAAGCCGGAGATTAATTACAAGATGCGCGAGTCGGGGACGGTGGGAGCCTATGGGCGGACGATGTCGCAAATTGGTGGGTGATTTTGACTTCAAAGTCGAATACAACATCCGTTG
>JAQCKL010000040.1 GCA_027592485.1 Cyanobacteriota bacterium | reverse complement strand
GTCATCACTGAACATTACCATTGCAGCTAATGGCTCGCCAGCTAAAAACGAAACGTTGGCAGTTACCATGTTTTTATGGGGCCGTTATATCAACGGCATGGGGGGAATTAGCCCCCTTTTCAAAAGACATCACAGCCCATACTTTGAGTAGGTATGGGTTTAAAGACTGTTTAAGCCTTTATCTCTCTACCATTGGTGTGCAATCTATCGCGGTCGAAGGGCACTGTTCAGGTGTTCTTCACAATCTTCTGGCTGATGAGTCAGGTGAGGGGCTGTTTGAAAAGCCTTGTACCCTTAATTAGAATACAGGGATGACAGGGATTGCCCAGAACGAGCAACGGCAACATCAGGCATCCAGTCGATATATTGACGGCCTAAAGTCGTAGCCCATATCGGCCTGCCCCCTTTTTTGACAGCCTCTGAGTCAGGGTTAGGCTTTGCACCGGCGGAATCCAGGTCGTTAGACCTAGGTTCCGCCGGTGATTACTCCGAACAGCCAAAAGGTTGCCATTTTTAAATGGCAACCTTTTGGCGTCTCAGGGGCACTGCAATGTTTATGCGCCCACGGCTTCTTTCGCTGCATACAGGACTTCGGCGTCAATTTTACTGATGCCGCGATCGCGCGCAAATTTCTCGGTATTGCGCTTGACCTTGCCGCGCACAAATCCGGGAATGCGGTTGAGTTCCTTTACGCCATCGGTGGTCCAGCCCAGATCCGTGTCGGCTGACATGGTTTTGGTAATCGCATCTTTGGTATCGTGACCGCCAAAGATTTCCAGGAGGTGATCTTCCATTCCTAAGGTGAAAGAGTTATAGACCAAATCCACCAATTGATTCGCCCCTTCGTAGCCGACAAAGGGGTGATAACCCACCGGGAAATTTTGGATGTGAATGGGAGCCGCAATTACGCCGCAAGGGATATTTAACCGTTTACCCACATGGCGCTCCATTTGAGTGCCGAAAATGGCGGCGGGTTCGAGCTGGGCAATTTTATCGGCGATCGCCCCATGGTCTTCGCTAATCAACACTTCATCGCAGTATTCACTGACCTCCTCTCGGAACCAGTCGGCGTCGTATTTGCAATAGGTGCCCGCCAGCAAGACGTGAATCCCCATTTCTCGGGTCAGGACCTTGGTGAGGGCGGCGGCGTGGGTGTTGTCGCCAAAAACCACCGCTTTTTTGCCTGTCAAGTTTTGGCAGTCAATGGAGCGGGAGAACCAAGCCGCATTGGAAATAAACCGCGTTTGCTCGTCAATAAACGGCTCATAGTCCACATCAGCACCCTGGGCGCGCAGGGTGGCTTGGATGGCCCGAATGCATCGCGCCGTTTCCACAATTCCCATGGGGTTGATTTCCACCGTGGGCTGATCAAATTCTGCTTGCAGATATTGGGTCGTCATCGGCCCAATTTCCCGATAGGGGGCCAGATTAAACCAAGCCTGGGGGAGTTTTTTCAGGTCATGGACCGAGGCCCCATCGGGCACAACCAGGTTCACCTCAATGCCGAGATCGCCCATCAACCGCACTAACTCTGTGCGATCGTGGTTGTTATGGAAGCCGAGGGTGGTAATGCCCAGAATATTGACGGAGGGCTTCGCGGTTTTGGTGGTGTCTAGATCACCCTGCTTTCTGGCTTTATCGATATAGAACTGCACCACTTGCTGTAGGGTGCGATCGGCAGCCTGGAGTTCATTGACGCGATAGTGATTGACATCCGCCAACATCACATCGCCCTTGGCGTCTAGCTGTGCCCGCTCCACAAAGTTTTCCAGATCCTCTTGCAAAATGCTAGAGGTGCAGGTGGGGGTCAGCACGATCAGGTCCGGAGATTCCTCTTGATCCTTGCGGACAATATTGTCCACTACCTTCTCTTGGGACCCACGGGCAAGGACATTGCGATCGACAACACTAGTCGTCACGGGGGTAAAGTCCCGTTCGCGCTCTAGCATGGAGCGCATCACATTAAAATAATCGTCCCCCAAGGGTGCATGCATAATCGCATGGACATTCTTGAAAGAACTGGCAATTCTGAGGGTGCCAATGTGAGCCGGACCGGCGTACATCCAGTAGGCCAGTTTCATACCAATGAGTCTCCTGGGTTGAGGTTAGAGTAGGCGTTTTTTGCCGAAAACCGCCACTGACCTCAAACAGAGCTACAGCCTACAAAGGGCTAGCCCCATAGGTGATTAGGACTCAGTTTTCTAACCATACGTGGATTTCCGCAAATGCGCACCAGGGAGATCCGATGTCATGGCATTTATTAGACAGGGTACAACAGCCCAAAAGCCCCGAGCACAAGGAAAAGAGCAATTCCATAGGACACATTAAGACCCATGATGGCTTGAAAACTGTAATGGTTTTTAACACGCTATCCCGGTCCGACGCACCTAGACCCGATGCGAGGACGCACCTTAGCTGCAATCAAATACAGATAGCTGGCCCATCCAGTTGAGGGCTGCGCGATCGCCCGGCCCCTAAATCAGGGAACTGTTACAGTAAAGGCAAGTCTTAATAATTTGAAACAAACATTTTTTTCTATGCAGCATGCCTACGCCGAGTTGGCCTCAAGAACGCCTATGGTATCGGCGAACGTGACTCCCATGCCTCCCGGTTCTATTGTGTTTTGTGACTTCGATGGTCCTATTGCCGATGTCTCAGAGCGCTACTACAGCACCTATAGACAGGCTTTGACAGCCACCTGTAACGCCTATCAGTCACCTGAAAGACGCTTGCCAATTCGATGGCTGACGAAAGCCCAATTTTGGCACATGAAACAGACTCGGGTTCCAGATCCTGTCATTGCTGATTGGTCAGGTTTAGAGGGCGCTCAAGTCGTTTATTTTTTGGATCAAGTCGCGCAATTGGTCAACCAAACCCACCTTTTGCATCAGGACTGTCTCCAGCCTGGGGCACGCGAGGCTTTGCTATGGTTTCAGGCCCAAGGTGTTCGATTAGTGATTGTTACCCTCCGCCATACGGCCCAGGTCCTCCAGTTTCTCCATGACCATGATGTAGCGACTACGGTTAGTCAAATTTATGGGGCGACTGACTTGACGACGGCCTATCCGAACCGCATTGAACACAAAATTGTCAGCTTAAAGGCAGCGATCTCAGATCAGCGCCGCCTCGGCTTTTCGACCCATGCCGCCTGGATGATTGGCGATACAGAGGCAGATATCCAAGCTGGCCAAACTGCTGGACTACCTACCCTGGGGTTGACCTGCGGTATCCGTTCCCAGAGTTGCTTGGCTGCCCACGAGCCAACTATAATCGCGGGAAATCTGCATCGGGCTGCAGAGCTACTGCTAGCACGATCTGCTAATCCAAGTACTGAAGTCAGCCAGGTCTCTGCCCTTGACTTGTAGGCCATGGCTCTAATTGCCTGGTGGTGCGGTCTTGCGTTCAAAGTATGTCCACCACCGGTTCAAAGGGTAATACAGAATGGGAGCCCACAAGCTGCTCAAGATCGCTGAGCTGAGCACAATTCGCTGATGTTGTTTCCAGATATCAGTTAAGGCAGGATATAGGGATTGGGACTCCAACAACTTGTGCAGCGTTACTTGGCAGGCCATAGAGGTTTGAGCCAATACCACCATCCCAAACACAATGAGTGCCACCGACACAAAGTCTTCCTGGATAAATCGCTGCTTTTGAATCCGGGCGGTGAGAAAGCCCACCAACATGAACCCTAAGGTATGGGTGGGGTAGTGGCTCGTCATCGCATCCTGGAGTAGCCCGAGGGTGAATCCAGCGATCGCCCCCTCCCACGGTGACCGCTTCAGGCTCCAAGTCACAATCCACACCAGCAGCCAGCTAGGGGTCACCCCCAATAGCTCCATACCCGGTAGACGAGCCGGGAGCATTAGCAAACAAAGTAGTACCGAGCCCACAATCACGCCAATATTCATCCAGCGATAGCGCGCCATGCCAAACCGGCTCGTTGGGCTAGCAAGGGTCATGGGGTTTCAGTCTCGGGTAAATCTAAGGTTTCCGCAGGTGTCTCAGGTGCAAAGGGAGCGGTTTGAGGCGGCACGAAAGGGATTACCTCAACCCATTCCAAAATATTCAGAGGAGCTGATAGCTCCAGCGTTACCTCAGGGGCGGGACTTTTGCTGAGGTCGAGCTCAACTACGCGGCCAATGGCCATCCCTTCGGGAAAAAGTTGGCTGTAAGCAGAAGTCACGATCGTATCGCCAACCTCCACCTCCGGCATCTTATCGAAAAACTCCATAATGACCTGCTGGCCTGCCTGCCCGCGCACATAACCGGTAGCCCGACTACGGCTCACCCGCGCCCCCACCCGGCTAGTGGAATCACTAATCAAAAGGACTCGACTGCTGGAGGAAGATACCGCGATAATGCGTCCCACTAATCCGCCCGGACCCGCAACGATATCGCCGATGTTGATGCCGTCGTTGCTGCCACGGCTGAGGACGAGCTGTTGCCACCAGTCCCCAGCACTACGACCAATCACCGCTGCGGGAACCCCTTTTGGAGTCGCCGTTGGAGCTGCAGCAACTGTTTCTCGTAAGGTTCGATTCTGAATCTCCAATTCAATAACCTTTTGGCGCAGCTCTTGGATAGAGCTGCCCTCTAACACCTCAGAGCGAGATGGTCCCGGCTGTAGCGGTAGGGTCACCCATCGATACAGCTCATAAATCGGAGCCGCATTTAGCTGATGAATGCCCCAAGCAGACATCAGGGCTAACGTCAGCAAGCTAGCCCTAAGGGCATATCGACTCCACCACTGGCGTAGTGCAAACATCCGTTCTATCCCGTTGTTTAGAGTCCTGAGCTACCGCTAAAGACTCGACCCATTTGGCTAAAGTTTTCTAGAACCCGACCCGTACCCAATACAACACAACTGAGGGGATCAGCCGCAACATGTACCACGATGCCAGTCTCATGGCTCAATAGGGTATCGAGGCCTTGCAACAGTGCGCCTCCCCCTGCCAGCATAATGCCCCGATCAATAATATCGGCAGCCAATTCAGGCGGTGTCCGCTCTAGGGTGCGCTTGACTGCTTCTACAATTACAGCGAGAGGCTCACCCATACTTTCTCGAATCTCACCCGCCTTGACCGTCACTGTGCGCGGTAACCCAGACAGGAGATGCAAGCCCCGAACATCCATCATGGTTTCACCATCGTCTGGACTGGGGTAAGCAGAGCCAACTTTGATCTTGATCTCCTCGGAGGTTCGCTCACCGATGACCAAGTTGTGTACTTTTTTCATGTACTGAGAAATTGACTCACTCAGTTCATCTCCAGCGACTCGCACGGACTCACTCAGCACGGTCCCCTGGAGACTGAGAACCGCCACCTCAGTGGTACCACCACCGATATCAATCACCATATTGCCCGTGGGCTCTGCTACCGGCAAGCCCGCGCCAATCGCGGCTGCAACAGGTTCATCAATCAGGTAAACCGTTCGGGCACCCGCCTGCTGGGCGGCATCCATCACGGCGCGCCGCTCAACCCCAGTCACACCACTGGGAATACCAATCACAATTCTGGGAGAAACTAACGTACGGCCCTCATGCACTTGCCGAATGAAGTGCTTCAACATCAGTTCAGCCGTGTCAAAATCTGCAATCACACCATCCCGGAGGGGGCGCAGTGCCACGACATTGCCTGGGGTTCTCCCCAGCATTCGTTTAGCCTCTTCACCGACTGCCAGCGGCTTCTTTTGAACCTGGTCCATGGCAACCACAGAAGGTTCTTGCAGCACGACCCCATTCCCTGAAACGTAAACCAGGGTGTTAGCAGTACCAAGGTCGATACCCATGTCTCGAGAAAAGGAAAAGCGATCAAAAAGACCCACGAGCCTATAAGCCCCCAAACATGCGAAGTGAGATCACAATAACAGGTTTAATCAATCGGGCTTTGCCTCAGGTGGTCCCGATTCCACACAATTCAAATTCTTAAAATGCAACACCACCGTTCTAAAGGGGGTTACTCAATGCAGATGTCAGGTAAACGATGTGGATTCTATTACGTTTTGCATACATGCGTCTAGCAGTCGCATCATCAGAGAGAGGAAAAATACGACTGTCTCAATGGTTTTGGGTCTGATGCTAGATGTGGCAGCTGGGGTGCTACAACCCTTGCTGTCTTATCTCACCGCAGCCACAGCCCCTGTTGTCCTTGATTTCTATGATGACTCACCTAGAGGGCTCCACCATTTAGCCTTTTACAGGCTCAATGGGGATGCCTCCGGAACAGCTAAGGGCCTCCCAAGACAAGCAAATAGCCTAGTTGTCTTGGCAAGACTCAGCATATTTCGGCAATGGCTAGTGGGGCTGAAAGGTCGTGCCCACCTTAATAGGCATCTTGCAACTCGTAAAAGTCTGGGGAAATATAATCTTTCCGCAAAGGCCAGCCTACCCAATCTTCTGGCATCAGTAGCCGTTTTAAGTTGGGATGCCCTTCGTAGATGATGCCGTACATGTCATAGCTCTCCCGTTCCTGCCAATCGGCGGCCTTCCAAATCCAGTAGACCGATGGAATTTTAGGCGTGTCGCGGGGCAAGAAAACCTTGACCCGTAGCTCCGCAGGGCGATCGGCATTATCACCAACCTTGGTGAGGTGATAAAAACTTACCAAACTATCCCCAGGACCCATATCGTAGGCTCCTTGGCATTGTAGGTAATTGAATCCGTAAGCATAAAGCGCAGTACAAACTGGGATCAGGAATTGGGCTTCTACTTTGAGGACTTCTATCCCCAAGTGATCTGGCGCTAAAATGTCATGGCCAAACCCATTCGCAGTCAGCCATTTGGAGACTTCTCCTGCTTCTACAATCGCGCCCTGTTCAGGGGCATTTGCCTGGTCTTCAGCCATTGCTGGTCACCTCGGGTTGGGGTGTTTCTGCCAAAGTGGGGGAAACGGGCATCCCCATCGCTGCCATCAGTTCCTGAGGAGGCGCTTCGCGGGTGCCAGAGCGTAGGTATTGACCGGTCAGAATCGGGTCAACCGGTTTTAAATTATGTTTAACCGTGTAATAACGCTCGGCTTGCACTAAATTGCCTCGCTCCGCCATTGACTCATTAGCAATCTTTTTGCGCAGCTTGATAATGGCGTCAAAGATAGCTTCTGGGCGAGGGGGACACCCAGGAATATAAACATCTACAGGGATTAATTTGTCTACTCCCCGTACCGCCGATGGGGAATCGCTGCTAAACATGCCCCCGGTAATGGTGCAAGCTCCCATCGCAATCACGTACTTAGGCTCCGGCATCTGCTCATAAAGGCGAACCAGAGCTGGGGCCATTTTCATGGTGATGGTGCCCGCTGTAATAATCAGGTCCGACTGGCGAGGACTAGAACGGGGCAGGAGTCCAAATCGGTCAAAGTCGAATCTTGAGCCAATCAGAGCTGCAAACTCAATGAAGCAGCAGGCCGTCCCGTAGAGCATAGGGAAAAGGCTGGATAGGCGAGTCCAATTGTAGAGATCGTCAACAGTGGTCAAGATCACATTTTCCGATAGGTCTTGGGTAACCGCCGGGGGACCTACCGGATTCATCATCCGCTCATCTGGGGCCAGCACTGAATTACCCGTAGTCTCTGCATTTAAGACCATTCCAACGCTCCTTTACGCCATGCGTAGACCAACCCCACCACGAGAATCGCGATGAAAATCAAAGCTTCTACAAACGCTAACAACCCCAATTGGTTGAATGCCACTGCCCAGGGGTAGAGAAAAACGGTCTCCACATCGAAAATCACAAAGACTAGGGCAAACATGTAATAGCGAATGTTGAACTGAATCCAGGCTCCACCGATGGGTTCCATACCGGATTCATAGGTGGTTCGCCGGGCAGCACCTTCGCCTTTGGCTCCCAGCAACCCTGCTAGCGTCAGCGCTAGGACGGGTACCGAACAACAGATGACCAGAAAAACGAGGAAGTACTCGTATCCGCTAAGAACAAACACAGCTCACACCTACTACAAGGGCCCCGGATTGGATAACCCAGTTCTGCAGATTATTTTAGTTTACATTTGGGCAATCGTCTGGGGGATGGGACCTAAATTCATCCCTCAGGCCCAACTCACTAGTGCCAAAGTGAGAGCCGGGTGTTCCATGTCATAATTAGTTACAAAGGTCTCATTTTGGGGCGATCGCCAAATGATCTGGCATCACCCCCAAGTCAACATAGCGAGTCGCTATCTAGGTGGAATGCGGTGGAAGAGACAACCCCTGAATTATTGAAGTCCCAGTCGGAGGGGCCAGCAGCACCGCTGACACCCCTGGAGATGGATCAGTTTGAATGCCGAGCCTGCGGTTACACCTATGAGCCGGTAAAAGGAGACAGTGCCTCTAAGGTTGCTGCTGGGACAGCTTTCGAGGACTTGCCTGTAAGCTGGCGCTGCCCAGTATGTGGGGCTTCAAGTAAGCAATTTAGCAACATGGGTCCTAAAAATTCCCCTTCGGGATTCAAGGAAAACCTGGGCTACGGGTTTGGGGTCAATACGCTTACCCCCGGGCAGAAGAATATTTTGATTTTTGGGGCACTCGCTGTAGCGGTGCTGTTCTTCCTAAGTCTTTACGGTCTGCAATGATGGCTCTATATCTCTCCAGAGCATCTAATCTCCAGGGTGCCGGTTTGCCGGTGACTGTTTTGTCCGTTTGTTTTTGTTCTTTAGGCAGTTGAGTTGATGCACGCTTTGGTTGTTCCCTTCAGAAAACTGATCGCGATCGTTGCGATCGCCCTGCTTACGGTCGGGTGTGGCAATGCTTTTTTAGCGAATGTCGAGTCCAATCCTTGGCAGGTCATTGACCTCAATACAGAGGCAACCTTCTCGGATTTGGCTTTTACCGGTGATGCTAGCCACGGCTGGTTGGTGGGTAGCCGCAATACGCTTATGGAGACCACCGATGGTGGTCTTACCTGGGAGCCCCACCCTTTGAATCTGGGGGATAAGCGCTACACCTTTACATCAGTCAGTTTTGCCGGGGATGAAGGCTGGATTACGGCGCAACCGAGCTTGCTGTTGCACACCACCGACGGCGGCTCGACCTGGGCCAATGTTGCCCTGAGTGAGCAATTGCCGGGAAACCCTTTTATGGTGACCGCCTTGGGGCCAAAGGAAGCCGAGATGGCCACTGATGTGGGGGCCATTTATCGCACTAAGGATGGGGGCGACAATTGGAAAGCCATGGTGCTCGGCGCTGTGGGGGTGGTACGCAACATGACCCGTGATGCCGATGGCCGTTACGCCGCCGTCTCCTCTAGGGGTAACTTCTACTCCACATGGACGCCGGGAGAATTGGACTGGCATCCCTATAACCGCCAAAATTCACGCCGGTTACAAAACATTGGCTTTAATGCCGAAGGCGGGCTGTGGCTGATCTCCCGAGGCGGACAGCTACAGTTCTCTGATACGGGGGAAGCAGATGACTGGCAAGCGCCCATTAGCCCCGAGTTTTCCAGTAGCTGGGGCCTGCTCGATATTGCTTATCGGACCCCTAATGAGCTTTGGGTTTCTGGCGGGGGTGGCAATCTTCTCACCAGCCAAGATGGTGGCGAAACTTGGCAAAAGGATAATGCGGTTGGGAATGTGCCTTCTAATTTCTACCGCATCATATTTATCTCTCCCGATCAGGGGTTTGTCTTAGGGCAGCGGGGTTACCTACTCCGGTATGATGCAAACACTGAGCTTTCTGCTTGACGATGTTGATTGAAAGGTTCTCCTCTATGAGGTAGGGCGCAGGCTTGTTACGGGATTCAGCGTTCCGTATGATTGGATAATAGAATCTAACATTTGAACCCGAGGAGAGGTTGCTATGGCAGGTACAACAGGTGAAAGGCCGTTTGGCGATATTGTGACCAGTATTCGGTACTGGGTTATTCATAGCGTCACCATTCCAGCGCTGTTTATTGCCGGTTGGTTGTTTGTGAGCACGGGCTTAGCCTACGATGCGTTTGGCACCCCCCGCCCCAACGACTATTACCAGACTAATCAGATGGAGCTACCGATTGTGTCTGATCGGTATGAGGCCCGTCAGCAAATTCAAGACTTTTTGGCTGAGTAGCGACTCAAGTAATAGCCTGAGTCATCGGTACTGGAAGTGAAGTGGTGAGATTTAAATGACTAGCAATAGCCCCAACGAGCCTACTGTTTATCCTATTTTTACCGTCCGTTGGTTGGCGGTTCATACCTTGGGTGTCCCTACGGTGTTTTTCCTAGGGGCGATCGCGGCAATGCAGTTTATTCAAAGATAAGGAGACCCCTGTGGATCGCAGTACAAATCCTAACAAGCAACCCGTCGAGCTGAACCGTACATCCCTGTTTCTGGGTTTGTTACTGGTGTTCGTGCTGGGGCTCTTGTTTTCCAGCTACTTCTTTAACTAAGGCAACGGCGGGTAAGTCATCCTTACCCTGCGCAAGAGATTAAGCTGTGTTGAAAATTTTGGGTAGGAGGTACAAGGCATGATTAAGAATGGGCGAATTCCCTTGTGGCTAGTTGCAACTGTTGCCGGCACCGGCATCTTAGTGGTTGTGGGTATCTTCTTCTATGGTTCTTATGTGGGTGTTGGCTCTGCTATCTAGGGAACGCGATCTCTCGCTTCATAGATAAGCAATTGAGTCTTTTGATTAGGGTGGAGCTGACTGTAGCTTCGCCCTATTTTTGTGAATCCCCGCTGCCCTGGGGCGGATGTCCTAGCAGCATGACAATTGCGACAAAATCAGCCCTTGGCCCCCGTGAATGGGCATAGGGTGGCAAAATAAGGCCTGTTGTGTTGGGCACCAGCGATGGCAGCAGAGATTACCGTCAATTTGCTTCAAGGGTCAGTTCGGTTTGGGTTTTCCCCTGAGGCCGCCCAGGATCTCAAGCAAGCCCTTGGGGACTTGATGGATAGCTTGAAGGCCAGCGCGGCTCAAAGCTCTAGTAGTGGCCCCCGTAAACCAGCCCAATCCATGGAATACCAACATACGGGGGAAGTATTCCTGGAAGTATTTTGCAACCCCAATATTTGGCCCAGTCCCTTTGCGGCCAAGCTGTTGATTACGGTGCGAGACGATCGCATCCGCCTCACTACCGAGGCCGAACTCACCCGTATTCTCGAAGATGTCAATTTATATCTAGAAGCCTCCACCTGACCGGAAAACCGTATCGGTCGCAGCCAAGAGACACGTTACACTTTTAAATGATTGTGGTTGTGTTTCAAAATGTTTCGACATGAAGCTCAACCTTTAGATCAGTTCATCTAGACTGCCGGTACAACGGATTTGCGTTTCCCCATGAACCCAGACACCTTGAGCCAGACGATTCAAAAAGGCATGCGCGTCACCTTGGGCGCGACGGCCTCCATGCTAGATGCGCTGAAGGATCCCCAAGGATCCCAAGCCAAGTTTTCTGAAATTGGTACCGATGTCGATCTCCTCACGGAAACCCTAGAGGCCCGTGGCGTCGAGACTGAGCAAGAGGCCCGAGAGCTAGTGGATGGGCTGATTGCTCAGATGCCACCGATGCCAGCCAATCCCTTTGCGCCCACTCCGGCGTCAGAGGCGGTGGTAGACGCTCAGATCATCCCTGTGACCGATGTGACGGTACAACGGGAGCTAGAGGCGCTGACCGAGGAGTTAGCCAGTTTGCGCCAAGAGATCGACCGCCTCAAGTCCTAGGGCTGCTTAGGTTCAGTCGGCGTTGTCGAACGTGGCAATGCATATGAAAGAGTCGGGGCAATCCATGGTCGGGGCCAAAATGTGGCTGCCCCTACGGTGAAGTTGGACCTGACCGTAGCGCCCGATCGCACTGCTCATATAGCGCCCCTAAAGTCCTGTCGTTGTGAAGGACCCTATCGGCCCAGGCCACTTTATCTGAGAGAGGCCACTGGCTTTGAATGCGGCTGATCGCATCTGCTTCAGAAAGGCGATCTCGGGCGATCAGCCGAGCTTTTTGGATGGCTTCTGGGCAGGTCACTACCCAAATCTCGCTGACTTGTCCGGTGAGGTTGGCCTCAAATAGCAGGGGGATGGCTTGCACGACGATATTTGCCTCTGAGAGGGTCGCCATCTGGTCGGCGAATCGCTGGCGCACAAAGGGATGAATCTGTTGCTCTAGCCATTGTTTCTCGGCTGGGTCGGTGAAAATAATTTGCCCCAGTTGCGAGCGATTGAGGCTGCCATCGGCTGCGAGAAGCGTGGGGCCGTAACGCTGGGAAATCGCTTCTAAAATATCTGTCCCTGGTGCGACCGCCTCCCGAGCATAGAGATCAGCATCCAAGATCGGTAGCCCATGGTGCTGGGCTAAATAGTCAGAGACGGTGCTTTTGCCTGTGGCAATGCCGCCCGTCAAGCCAATGATTCGCTGGACCATCACGCGTTGGCCCATTTAACAATGGCGGTGGTGAGCCCCTCTAGGGTGTACTGCTGCGCTTCGATATCCACGCGACCCAGCAACTCATGGCAGGTTTCGGAGGTTTGGGGGCCAATGGAGGCGATCGCGACCTGCTCTAAAACCCTGGCCCAGTTTGTCCCCAGTCCCAGATTTAGCAGGTGGCAACAGTGGCGCACGGTCTTAGTGCTGGCAAAGGTAACCACCTGAACGGCATGGGATTGAAGGGCGGCGATCGCTTTTGGATCTGGGGCGACAGGACATCCTGACTCGTAGGCCGGCACTTCCGTCACCGCCGCCCCGGCGGCGGTCATTTCCTTAACTAAAACCTCTCGTCCACCGCTCTCAACCCGAGGGAACAGCAGCTTCAACCCGGCAACTGGCTCTGGGAAGTCGGCGACGAGGGCATCGGCCACAAAGTTGGGCGGGATAAAGTCTGGGGTGAGTCCCCGCTGCTGCAAGATCTTGGCCGTCTTTTTACCCACCACCGCCAGCTTGATGGTTTTTAAGTCGGCGGGGTTGCCCACCTGCTCCAGCCGATCTAAGCAGTAGGTGACGGCATTGGCCGAGGTCAAAATCAGCCAGTCGTAGTCGGGTAAATGGGCGATCGCCCGATCCAAAGGCTCCCAGCTAGAGGGCGGACGAATTTCGAGGGCGGGCATCTCTAGGACCTGTGCCCCTTCAGCGGTCAGCAAAGCTTGAAAGTGACTCGACTGCCCCGCTGCTCGGGTCACCAAAACCGAGAGATGAGCTAGGGGGGCAGGATTCATGGGAGGTATAAAAACTCTTCATATTCAAAAATACTGCGTGGCAACCTTGTCACCACCTCTGGGATCAGCTTTGCCAAAGAAAGTTTAGAAGGGGTTTCAAGTTAATCAATCTGGTTGTGCATTAGACAAGTGTGGGATCTATATTTGTCAAGGCTTTGAGCTTGTCTATTCTGTCGTCTAAAATCCTGGAACAATTTCCGGATTGACGACCCATACTCCTTTTAATGGGGGGCTTTGAAATCAATATGGGCCGGGATTTCGATCCCCGCGCCGTCCAAGGCCACCTTGAGTCGCCGTCGATATTCTCGGGCTACATCCCACTGCTTCAGGGGCTGGGTTTTGATCCACACTCGAACGGTCAGACCGCGCTCGCCAAAATCTTCGATTCCCAATACCTCCGGTTCAGCCAACATGGCCCCATGCCAGCGATCGCTCCGCTGCATCGCCTGACCTGTGATCTCAATCAGTTCCAGCACCTTATCCACATCGGCGTGGTAGCTGATGGGGATATACACATCCGCTTGGGACCAATGGCTGGAATGGTTGGCAATCACCCCAATTTCGCTATTGGGAATGGTGACCAAGCGACCCTCCTCATCTCGAATTTGGGTGATGCGGAGGTTGATATTTTCCACCAGTCCTCGGATCCCATGGACTGTAATCACGTCACCAACCGCGTATTGATCTTCCAGAATGATCAAAAAGCCGTTGATGGCATCCTTAATCAGGCTCTGGGCGGGCAGAGACAGGGCCACCCCGATCAGTCCAGCCCCGGCCAGTAACGGAGCGATATTGACCCCAATCGCGGTCAACGCGGCCATGAATCCCACCCCCAAGAAAACCAGGGTGACAATGCCGCGGCTAACCCGAGAAATGGTCTGCACCCGCAGTTGGGTGCGACGGTTCACCTCTGGGTTGATCTCGTAATTATTGACCAAAAGAGCGGTGAGGCGGTTGATCAGGGCAAAGCTGAGGCGAACCGCCACATAGATGCCTAAAGCCACCACCAATAACCTTAAGGGGATGCGCAATCCCGAGATCGTCTGCACCGTAATGATGCGGGTGTAGGGAAAGCGACTGAAAATCAATAGTCCCCCTGCCACCCACACCCCCGCCTGCACCAACTGAGAAAGCCGGAGCTGGGCTTCGGTCATATTCCAGCGACGACGTTCATCTAGGAGGGCACTCAGGGTCTGGGTTTGGGCCTTCAGGGCCTCTCGCAAGACCCGCTTGCCGCGCTGCAGACGGCTTTCCCAGCGGCGTAATCCCCAGATCGCCCCCAACAGAACCAGCAGCGTCCCGATCGCTAAACCGGTCTGCGCCAAGAGGTAAGAGGACTGGCGCTCTCGGTAGCTACGGCGCAACCCCTCTTCGATTTGCCCGGTCAACAGCTCAGCGGTGGTTTGCACATCGACCCCCTTGGGGTCCGCCTCGAAGCGGGTGACGCTCATTAACCGGGTGGGGGGGCGATCGCCCACCGCCACATAGATCTCCGGAGATTTCCTGGGTGGGGTGGGGCTCAGCGTTGCATTGTCTGGGGGCTCGGGTGGCGATTCTTCCTCCGATGGATTTTGGATGCTGACAACCAGATTAGGGGACTGAGCCGTTAGGTACTCATTCCGTACCGCCACCAACTGCGCTTCGATAGTTGCCACTCTGGGATACAAATCCGAAGGGGTTGCCGCTATCCGAAACACACAGTGGCCATCGAGGCGCACACAAACGGTCCGGACGACCTCTCCCGTATTGGTTTGGGGGTGTAGCAGGGGTGACAACATGTCCTGCAGAGGCAACCCAAACTGGGCGGCGGCGGGGGTAGCGCTGAGGCTCATCCACATGGCGATGCCGATCCCCAGAAGCGCAGC
>JAQCKL010000039.1 GCA_027592485.1 Cyanobacteriota bacterium | reverse complement strand
CCCCCCCCATTCCTGGAGTCCCCCCCATGAAACTCCGCTATCGCGGCATCGCTTTCCAAGCCCCCCCCGCCGGAACCGCCACCACTGAGACGGGCGAAACCGGCACCTTCCTGGGCCAGCCTTACAGCATTAAGCAAGCCCAGATTGCCCAGCGCCACAGCTCTACGGCACTGACCTATCGCGGTGCCCGCTACACCCGCTAAAACGGTTCTTTCCTCTCCTCCTGACTCAACGTCGATTTCTCCTAGATTCAGCAGACACCCCGCCCCCGGCCCTCTGGACCGGGGGTTTTGTTTTGTCAGTCCCCGTCCCCCAGGAAGGGCAGCCCTGGGGGACAGGGTTGGGCCAACTGCCGCATTGCGGCGGTCTCACCCGCGCCTAGGCGCAAAAAAATGCCCCTGGTTATCGACCAGAGGCAGGGGTGAATGCTGTCTCAATCAGTTCAAAGGCAGGAGGTCACGAGTCTTAGCGGCTGTAGCGAGCGCCCCGGTAGGTGAGGGCTACCCCCTGGCGTTGGGTCGCCTGGGGTTGCTTGATGGCATAGCGTTGACCGAGGAAGGTGCCTGTCTGCTCAGAGGGCATGGCCTCAGCACCGGCAATGGATTGCTCAAAAGATACGCCGCGATAGGTCATTTTCATGGTCAGGAACTCCACGTATGGGGGGGCTGAAAGTCGCGCGTGCGGTTGTGTTGCGCTGGTTATAACCCCAGCTTCAGGCCCCCGTATCCCCAAGGAAATTGAGTGTTCTTGGTCACGGTTGGGCGTGATTTCTGTTGGGGTGGGGTGTGATGCGCGATCGCGGCGATCGCCCCAGCCCCGGCCATAGGTTTGGGTCATCTGTGCCGAGAGCCGCAGCAGCACCTGTTGACCGTATTCCGCCCCCTGCCCCTGCAACACCTCCGCCTGAATCCCCTGCCGATATGCCAAGACAGCAGCGTGAGTTCAGCGTTGACGGCAATGGCCGTCCGCCCTCAGACCAGGTTGTCTAGGGTGAGCGTGAGCCCTGGTAAGACCTGGGACGCGATCGCATCCCCTACGCGATACAGGGTGCGCTCATACTCCTCCCCCCGCAGTTGGCAAACGGTGAAGGTCGGCTGCTTGGGTTTGCCGATGAAGGCGATGCCGCCCAGCCCAGCGAAATCAACAATCCAGTATTCAGGGACCTGGAGGAGGGCGTACTCCTCAATCTTGCGGGCGTAGTCGTCTTGCCAGTTGGTGCTGACCACCTCGACCACCAGTTGGATCGGGAGTCCCGACGTGATGATCGGTTCCCGTTGCCACAAGGGCTCTGATCTCAGGGCCGCCTCATCCAACACCACCACATCTGGACGCAGCGCCGTGGCCGGGGTGGCCGGGGGCTTGATCAGGCAGGTTTTGGGAACGGTCCAGGCCAAGCGCTGTCGCAGGATTTCGGCGTAAAGGTATCCGGCGACTTTGCCCGCGACGCTTTCATGGGGGCCAGTGGGTTCCAACGAGCGCAGTTCTCCGTCGATGAGTTCGTAGCGAGGGTCATCCCCGTATTGAGCAATAAATGCTTCAAAGCTGAGGGATTGGGTGGGCGCGTAGGTCATGGCTGAGCCCTGCAATGTGCAGTGTCCTTAATCTTAGGGGCGGTTCAAGGGCCTAGGAATCGACCTTGGCGATCCCCATGGGAGAGGGGTGCTGGAATTGGGGAGGGGGTTGTCTGTCGGGGGGCGTTGGGGTCATGTCCCCTGGCTGAAGCGTTTCATCATGGACTGTGCCCGCTTCAGGTTGGCGAGGGTTTGGCGGTGTTCGTTTTTGGTGTGGGCGATCGCGAGTACCTGGGGGTGGGTGTCGGCGTGGTGCTCAAAATGCTCAAACAGGGCTTCGATCAGCACTTCTCGGCAGATACCTTCTTGGCGGCAAAACTGCTGGAGGCGATCGCTCAGCCCCGCCTCTAGGCGCAGGGTGCTTTGTTTGGTCTTGAGCGCCTCGATGTCGGGAGGTGTAGATATCTCGATGTCGGGATATCTCGACTTCTGGAGGTCTGGAGGGGCGGCGGTTGGGGGATCGCTAGGGGGGCTGGCTTGGGCGTCTGGCTTGGCCGTGTCTGGTTTGGCCGTGGCGGGGGCGGCCACGGCGGGGGGCTGGCTATCGGGAATCTCGGAGTCTAGATGTCTGGATGTCGAGATATCTGCACTTCTGGAGGTGAGGCTGGCGTCGCGGTTGGGGACGGTGGGGCGCTGGCGGTTGCGGAGGCGGGCGAGGGCGTCGGTGGCATCAGGCATGGTTGAGGGCCTCCACGATTTGTTCAAAGGGGTATTGCAGGTCGCGTTGGCCCAGGTCGGCGAGAAGTTTGCCCTGGCGGATGGCGTTTTTGAATTTCTCTGACTCGCGGATGGAGGCGAGGACGGGGATGCCGGGGGCGAGTTCGCGCATGGCTTCGATGTTTTGCCGCCCTTCGATGGTTTGGGTGTTGCCCACCCAGCGATCGCGAAAGGGCACCACGCCGAGAATCTGCCCGGTGAAGGCTTCGAGGTGGGTTTGCTCTTGCAGAAAGTCGAGGGTGTCTACCAGGGAGTTAACGCCTTTGACGTTGGCCTCGACGGGGATGAGGACGGATTGGGAGGCCCCGACGGCGGTGAGGCACAGTTGCGATCTCGAGGGCTGCACGTCGATCAGCACGTAGTCGAAGAGGTCGGCGACGGCTTTGAGGCGAATGCGGAGGACGAAGGCCCCGGTGCCGCTGCTGCTGAGGAAGTCGGAGACTTTGAACAGGCCGCGATCGGCGGGCATGAGAAACAGGTTGGGGTACTGGGTTTCGTAGATGCTGTCTTCGGGCTCTACCTGGCCGGTCAGCACTTCAAAGAGGCTGGGTTGGCTGGGCTGGACTTCGTGGTTGAGGTAGAAGGTGAGGTTGGCTTGGGGGTCGGCGTCGATCGCGAGGACTTTTTTGCCTTGGCTGGCGAGGAGCAGGGCGGTGAAAAAGATGGTGGTGGTTTTGCCCTGGCCGCCGGAGAGGGATATGCAGGAGCAGGTTTTCATGGGGGGGTGTGGGTCTGACTCCAGAAGTCTAGGTGCGATGAGTCTGGATGTCTACACATGTTGAAGTCTAGATATCTGGATGTCGAGATATCTGGACTTGGGGTAATCTGGATCGCCCTGAGGGTTGGTGTTGTGGCGGGTGGGCTGTGCCTGCTCTAGGGGTTGGCTTTTTTGCGGCGGGTGGCGGGCTTTTTGCTTTTGTGCTGGGCGTTGAGTTTGTCGCGCTCGGCGCGGATGCGTGCTAGCAGCACGGCGGCGGGCTCGTCGGTGGGGTCTTGGGGCACGAGTTCGCCCCGGAAGGCTTTGGCGAGAATGGATTGGTCGAGTTGATCAGAATCTTGTTCTAAGCTCTGAAGTGTGTCCTCTATATTTTGCAAAAGTTGGAAATTTGCTCTGACCCTTAGAAGAATCTCTTTCTGTTCTGGTAACGATGGTACAGGCAGCGGAATACTTCTGAATCTTTTAAGGCTCAGCTTTTGTTGTGCGACACCTTTCGTTTCAGAAAAAATAAAACTTTTAGCAATATCAGAGCGCAACCAATATTTCAGAAACTCTGAAGAAGTGAGTTGAGGTTCTGGACTCCATTTAATGCAATCTGCTGTGATGATCGCTAATGGTCTGTCTAGGGGGTAAACCGCAGTATCTCCTGGTGGATCGCCCATTTTAGTGATCAGCAAATCCCCAGACTTAACTGAATGAGATTTGAGTTCATCTGCTTTTTGAGAAGAAACATATTTAGTTTTCTCGTCGCCAAAGTGTTCGGCTCTGATTTCTCTTACAAAAACTAATGGAACGCCTTCTTCTTGATAATCAGATACCTTTAAATTACTTCCAAATGGTCCAATAGTGAGTGCATTTGGAATTGACTTAGACAATTCATCCGGAGTCATCCAGCACCAACCTTCATGAATTCTAGGAAGTTGGTCAACATCAACGGAGGGTAAGGGCTTGTATTTAGCTTTCCACGTATCGTTTTTAGGCTCTTTACCCTTCGCCCTCATTTTTTCGAGTTCAGCTTCTTCCCAGCGCTTTCGCCTCTCAACTCGAATCCGCTCTAGCAAGGCTTCGGCGGGTTCTACATCGGGGTTTTGGGCGCGCCAGTCGGCGGTGAGGTCGCCGCGAAACGCCGCCGCCAAAACCGATTGCCGAAACTGATCCAACAGTTCCGGTATCGCCGCCAACGCCTCCCGCGCCCTCCGACTCCGCGCCGTCAGCGCCTCCACCTTCTCCACAATCCGCCGCTGCTCATTGAGGGGCGGCAGGAGAAAATACATTTTCTTTAAGTGGCTGGGGCCAAAATTGACTTGTGCGCTTCCCGTCGAAGCTTTAGTTGCTTGAATTAAAAAATGATCTGACTTGAGATACCAACGTATAAAGTCTCTAATAGGCCCTGAATCAGCATAGGGTCGAAATCTTATGATACTTGTATTTAGCATCAGTGGTAAATCTTCCTTATGAATGACGGCTACTTTTCCCAAGGTGCCAGAGCTTGACGCAACAATATCGCCGTCACCAAGTAAAAAATGTTGGTACTTTTCTGATACTTCTATGGAATCTAAGTATTTACAAAGACTATGATCAACTCGACCATCGACCAGTGTTCTTATGTTGAGGAAAGGGATTCCGGATTCACGATATTGATATTTTCTTAGGCCTGGCCCCTCTTGAAAAAATACGGCTTCTGGGAATGTGACTACCAGCCAGTTCTCAGGAATGCTTATATTTTCTTTTACTTCGTCAATTACGGCTTCTAATATTTCTGATTTATTCAACCGCCCCCCTCCCAAACCTTAAAGCAACCGCCAACCTGTCATTCCGAACGGAGAGAGGAATCTCCATCTCCCGCAACCAACTGAGATCCTTCGCTCCGCTCAGGATGACAGCAACACCCTTCCGGCAATGCATCAACCTGCCTCAATTGCCCCCCTCCCGAACCGTAACTTGTCATTCCGAGCGCAGTGTAACGGAGAGAGGAATCTCCATCTCCCGCAACCAACTGAGATCCTTCGCTCCGCTCAGGATGACAGCACAACCTTTCTGGTAATACATCAACCCGCCTCAAGCGCCCCCCTCCCGAACCGTAACTTGTCATTCCGAACGCAGTGTAACGGAGAGAGGAATCTCACCCCTGCAAAACAGCACTGAGATCCTTCGACTCCGCTCCGCTCCGCTCAGGATGACAACAATACCCTTCTGGCAATGCATCAACCTGCCTCAATCGCCCCACCCCCAACCCTCAAAGCAACCGCCAACCCGTCATTCCGAACGGAGAGAGGAATCTCCATCTCCCGCAGCGCAGTCCGAGATGCTTCGGCTCCACTACGTTGCGCTCAGCATGACAACAACACCTTTCCGGCGTCGCTTCGCGCCCAGGATGACCAATATCGCTTTACCCCTGGAACCAATCCGCACTCAAATCCTTCCATTCTGGATTCATGGATTCAATCAGAGCAATCTTCTTAGCCCTTGTCCAACCCTTAATCTGTTTCTCACGCGCGATCGCGTCTCTCACATCCCCCGTCTCCTCAAAAAATACCAATCGGTCAATGTTGTACCGCTGCGTAAATCCTGGAACTGCTTTACGCTTATGCTCCCCTACCCGTCTCATCAGATCATTTGTCATCCCGGTATAGAGAGTCTTTGAGCGGTTTGTCATGATGTAGACATAGTAGGTTTTAAGTACCCCCATCTTTGCCCCTTCCCACCTGTCATTCCGAGCGCAGTGCAACGGAGCGAGGAATCTCAATGCTCCAGCGAAGTCCGAGATCCTTCGACTGCGCTTCGCTCCGCTCAGGATGCCAATTCACCGATTACTCCTCTAGTCATGCGCTCAAGGCAGCCAAGGCAGCCATGGCGGCGCTAGCTTCTCCATTATGGAGGTGGCGATCGCGGCTTCGGCAGGTCATCCATTGGCAGGGCAAAAGGCAGCGCCCCTTCCCACCTGTCATTCCGAGCGCAGTGCAACGGAGCGAGGCATCTCAATGCTCCAGCGAAGTCCGAGATCCTTCGACTGCGCTTCGCTCCGCTCAGGATGCCAATTCACCGATTACTCCTCCGGCAGTGGCGGCACCAAAGGCTTCACCTGAGCCAGCAACTGCGGCACCTGGGTCGTAATGATGGCCCACATCCGTTCATCCTCAATCTGGTCATAGCGGTGAATAATCACATTCCGCAGGCCGATAATCTGTCCCCAATCAATCTCACCGTGAGCCGTCTGAAACGCCTTCGGCACCCGGTTCGCCGCCTCCCCCAGAATTTCTAGTTCCCGCTCAATGGCCCGACGCAACATGCGATCGGTGGCGTAATCATCATAGGTGCGGCCTGCCACAAAATCTTGGATAGACTCCAGCGCCTCCACCATATCCAGCAAAGCAGCAGCCGTGCGGGCCTCATTGGTCATTTGCCGATTCACCTCCACTGGGGTCCCTAAATTGGCTTGCTCAGGGGGATACAAAATTCGGTGAGTCCGCCCAATTTCAACCCGACTAAACGGGTTTTTGATCAGCGCCTTTTCAGTCACATCCACTTTGCGACCAAACAGATGCTCTAGGTCAGCCTGCACCTCAAGCTGCTCCCGTAAGCTGGGCTGGGCCTGGGGGCCAAAAACCACCAGCACATCCACATCACTATCAGCCCGAAAATCGTCCCGCAACACCGACCCAAACAGCGCAAATTCGACAATATTGCGCCGCTGGCAAAACTGCGCAATATCCGCTGGCGTTGTGTGCAGGCGATGTTTCAGCAAGGATTGCAGATCGGTTTCGAGCTGAGCCGTCATAGCAGATTACTCCTCCAGCAACGCGGTCAACGCTTCCATTTCCGTCATGGCGACCTGTAGCTTCTCCATGATCGTCGCCGCAATCTCCTCCGGCTCCGGCAGATCATCCGCCGACTGCAAACTCTCATCCCGCAGCCACGAAATATCCAGATTCTCCCCCCGCTGGGTAATAAATTCGCGGCTAAAGCAGCGCCAGCGGCCTTCTTCCCCCTGGTCAGTGCGGGGAGCGGTGCCATTGGGGTCATCGCCATAGCAGGCCATAAAGTCCGCAAAATGCTCAAACGTCAGCGGCGTGCGCTTGCCAAAGCTGGGCATATTCGTCCGCAGGTCATACACCCACACCGCCGCCGTGTTCCCCCGCTCCGTCTGCCCCCGCCGGAAAAACAGCACATTCGTCTTCACCCCCTGGGCGTAAAAAATGCCCGTCGGCAGCCGCAAAATCGTGTGCAGATTGCACTTTTCCATCAGGTCCGCCCGAATGCTCTGGCCCTGGCCCGCCTCAAACAGCACATTGTCTGGCAACACCACCGCCGCCCGTCCCCCCGGCTTTAGCCCCCGGTAGATGTGCTGCAAAAAGGCCAACTGCTTGTTAGACGTGGGGTAGGTAAAGTCATCCCGCGTCGGGCTGCCGCCCCCCTTCTTGGTGCCAAAGGGCGGATTCGTCAGCACCAGATCCGCCCTGGGCAGCCGCGTCCCCTCCGGCGAGAGGGTATCCCCCAGGCTCACCTCGCTCTCAATGCCGTGCAGCAGCAGATTCATTAACAACAGCCGGTGGGCATCCTGCACCAGCTCCATCCCATAAAACGCCTGGTGGATCTGAAAGGTCTGCTCCGCTTCGGGCAGGGTAAAGAGGTTATCCGTCTGGGCTTTGATGTAGCGATCGGCGGCAATCAAAAAGCCCCCCGTCCCCGCCGCCGGGTCCTGCACCAGCTCCCCCGGCTGGGGCCGCATCAGCGCCACCATGCAGTCAATCAACGCCCGAGGGGTAAAGTATTGCCCCGCCCCCGACTTTTTCTCCTCCGCGTTCTTTTGCAGCAGCCCCTCATACAGATCCCCCAGCCCCTCCTCCTTGGCCGAATACCAGTCCAGCTCATCAATGCTGGTCACCAGCTTCTTGAGGATGCGGGGCTGCTTGATGGCCGTTTGGGCATTGGCAAAGATCGCCTGCACCCGCCGCCGCGAGGTATCCCGCCCCAGGTCTAATAGGAGCGATCGGTAAAAGTCCAACTGCGCCACCCCTTCCCGCGTCGTCAGGTCGCCCCAGCGCTTCCCCTCCGGCAGTTGGGTCTCCTCCGCCTCCGTCTCCTGCATCATCTTCAAAAACAGCAGGTAGGTCAGCTCCGTCACATATTGCAGATAGCTGATGCCGTCGTCCCGCAGCACATGGCACAGGTTCCACAGCTTTTGCACAATGTCGGAGGTGGCGTTCATGGGCAGTTAGGCAAACCAGTTTTCGATGGGGAGGTTCTGAAAGTCGGCAAAGTCGGCGACATTGCGAGTCACCAAAACCAAGTGGTTGACAGCAGCGATCGCGGCAATCTGACCATCAACATAGGGTGGTGTCCGCCCCACCTGGCTTAAGCGAGCCCGTTCATGGGCATGCCAATCCGCCGCCTCGATGGTGTAGTCCAAAACGGGTATGGAGCTAGACAGGAGTCCGGTCAAATAACGCTCTAAAGCGTTGCGTCGCCTGGAGACAGGCAGTCGATAACAGCCGTATAAGAGTTCGTGCATGACGACCGCTGCCGTAGCGGCTAACGGGGCGTTGTCGTTAAGTTTGGCGATCACTTGGGCATTGCCATTCAGGCTGCTGGCCTCCGACAAGATATTCGTGTCGAGCAAATACCGGGCGGTCATGATAAATCGACCTCACGGCCCGGTGAGCGATCGCGAATGTCACCGAAAATCTCATCCGGGTCAATCTCAATCCCCTCAGCGGCAATGTATTGCCGGAACTCCCTGACCGCTTCGCCCAAGGTGGGGCGCGGCTGTTGCAGCTTTTGGTACGCCGCGATCGACAAAATCACCGCCACCGGCTCCCCCCGCCGGGTAATCTCCACCGAGTCCCCTGCCTCCGCCGCCCGAATAATTTGGGTGAGCTTATCTTTCGCCTGGGCAATGGAATATTGAGACATGACCCTGCCCCCCACCATGATGGCTATCAATATGGCCATTCTAGGCGTTCAGGCGAAAACGATGACGACCCCACACCATGACTAAACTGGAGTACGCCCATGAGGGACGACCATGACGGCCCTATCTCCCCAGGTCTCCAGTCCAACCTACCCTTCCTCCGACGGCGAGCCCGTGGCCGCAACCTTTGTCTTTGTCTATGCACGCCTAGAATGGCGCTTGGCTGTAGAGGGCAATCACTATCGCCAACAATTTGGCGAACTTCCCCCAGCGCAGTAGACATTCACCCTTCGGTCGAAGGTGCCACAGTGGAGGCGTTAGGTGGCAATTTTCACATTGCCAATCTCAAACACCATGGCATGTGGCATCCAACAATCTAATTTCGCCGTTGCCACTTCTAATCGGCAAGTGGCACACACCATGTTAGGCCCATCGCAGCCATCTAAATCGCAGCATCCGTTGAGTCGGTGGAGACGACTTGTCTTAGTGAGGTTGATCACATCCCGTTTGTTTAGACACCAGCAATCCTTGTGCCTAGGCCAAAATTGACCTTCTTCTTTGAATGCAGACCCCTCGGCCACATAGTCACTTCCATCTTCTCTTGATAAGACATGTTTGGAAGTAATTGGCTCAACGTCCTTGGATAGGCGTGTTCCGCATTTTTTGCAACTAATACGCATGATATGTATATCTAAATTTTTTGCTTGACTTATACAAATTTAGTTACTGATAAGTAGCTGGGACTAATCAAACTTCACACCTGCCGCTGATTTCGACTCCGCTCAATCAGCTATACTCCTTGTCCGGCAAGGATTTGAGGGTTGAGCGGAGTCGAAACCCGTCTGCAAGATAATTGAGCTTACCTACTTAGAATCTTTTCAGGGGCTTGGAATTGGATGGGAATAGCAAGCCAAAGCAGCATGATTTACCCTTCTATGAAGCGTCATTCCAAATTTGGCCGTTGAGGTCGCTCAAGACCTGCGCCAACTGCCCGTCAAACACCTTATTTAGCCGCTTAAAGCCTCCCTGGCTTTTGAACTGGCCCTGGTCTAGCGCTGCCCGGTCCACCACCGTTTCCTGCTTGAGCTGCTGCCCAATGCGCTCCAACCACTGCCGTTGGGGTGCTGTCCACCGCTGCCGCTGCAATATCTGCGCGATCGCCCGGTCCACCCGTGACCCATAGGGCACCAGGGCATCCCCCAGCGCCGCCTGACGCACATAGCCAATAATCGACGCCGCAATATCCGCATTGGTGGCATCCCGCCAGGCCGATCGCAACGTCGCCTCCCCATAGCCCGCCGCATCCAGGGCCGCCTTCAGTTCCTTCAGTTGGGCACGGGTGAGGTCTCGCGGGCGCTGGGTCACCACCATCAGTGCGGGCATCTGGTTCAAGTTCGTCTCAATGAAGCGCTTAAAGCTGTCCAGATAATCCTCCGGGCGACCATAGGGCTGCCCCGACTCCGACACCCCATAGCCCCGCTCCACCCGGCGCAACTCATCGGCATGGTACGACACCAGCTTGGGGGCACTGCCTCCCTCCCGCCGATCTAGCACCGTCGCGATCGCCCGCCGATCTTGCAGCCACGCCGCCGCCTCAGCCGGGTCACTGCGCCGCAGATGCTCCACCATCTCTGCCACCGACATGCCCGCTAGCCCCGCCAACGATTCCTGATTGGCCTCGCTGAGGTGGCGACGCTGGCGCTGGAGCTTGGCGGTAATCTGCTCCACAATGTCCCGCACCGCCTCGGGCTGCTGCACCCTCGCCAGTTCATCCACCAATTGGGTGAAAGAAAACTTGGGGTTCACCACCACCGGCTTCATGTCAGACACCTGGGACAGGGTGGCGTAAAGGTCCACCGCATCAAAGATGCGAAACACAATCTTGTCGATATCCCCACAGGGCCGCGTCGCCCGCCCCATCATCTGCTCATAGAGAATCCGCGACTTCACCCGCCGCAAAAACACCAGATTGCAGATGGGGGGCACATCAATGCCCGTGCTCAGCAGGTCCACCGTCACCGCAAACTTGGGGCTGACCTCGTTCCGGTAGCGCCGGATCCGCTCCAGGGGCCTGTCGGCGGCACCGGTGATTTTCTGCACCTCGTCATCGTCAATGGTGCCGTACTGGGCGCGGAGGGCGGCTTTTAAGGTGGTCACTACCAAATCGGCATGGTCGTCATTGACGCAGAAGATCAGGGTCTTCCCCGGCAGGCTGGGGTCGATGTGGCGGGCCAGTTCTGCACACACCACCTGATTGAAGGCCGGGGTAATGACCTGGCGGTTGAACTGATCCACTTCAATGCGAATCTCGTCTGGGGCATGAACCAGATCCATTTCCCCCGTCTTGGGGTCGTAGTAGTTGACCTCATCCCCCGGTTGCCACACGATGCCGTCCTCCGCCAGGGCGGTGACGATGCGATAGGGCGGCTCGTGGTCAATCAGCCAGCCGTCAATCACCGCCTGCCGATAGCCGTATTTAAAGACGGGCTCCCCAAAGATTTGGGTGGTGTGGAGGGCTGGGGTGGCGGTGAGGCCAATTTTCACCGCGTCAAAGTAGTCCACCACCTGGCGATATTTGGACACATAGTCGTTGAAGTCCCGAAAGGTGAGTTCGCGATCGCTCAGCTCCCGGTCTAGCAAATAGCCCCGGTGGCATTCATCCACCACGATGCAGTCGTATTGATCGGGGGTGAGGGTGGGGCCGTCTTCGCTGGCGTAGAGCAGCCGCTTCACAAAGCTCTGCACCGTGCCGATGTGGACCTTGGTGTCGCGATCGATGGCGCTATCCTTCAACTCCTTGACATCAAAAATGTCCGTAAAGGGTTGCAGACTCTCCATGCGGGTGTCTTTGAAGGCGTTGGTCGCCTGTTCCCCCAGGGCGCTGCGATCCACCAAAAACAAAATGCGCCGGAACCGCTGAGCCTTGAGTAGGCGGTACACCAGGGCAATGCAGGTTTTGGTTTTGCCTGTGCCCGTCGCCATCGCCAGCAGGATCGATCTCCGGTTTTGAGCCAGGGCCGCCTCCACCGCCTGAATTGCCTGGATTTGGTAGTCTCGCAGGTCAATGTCATAGGCAAAGGGTTCCGCCGCTAGACGGGTTTGGGCCGTTTCCAGGTCATTCCCCAGGGAATCCACCAGTCCGGCAGGGCTGTACCAGCCCCCGATCGCCCGCCGCTGATTCTCCGGTCGCCGCAGATCACAGAACCAAATGCCGCTTTTGGTTTCCAGTTGCTTCAGGTAGGGGCGGCCATTGGTGGCAAACACAAAGGGCACTTGATACTCCCCCCAGGGGCCACCGGGCAGGGTTTCCTCTCCCTTAATTTCATAACTACGGCTGTAGCGCTTGGCCTGGTCGATTGCCCCAGACACATCCTGTCGCCGCCGTTTTGCTTCCACCACGGCGAGGGGTTGTAACCCCACAAACAGCACATAATCCGCCCGCCCATCGGCGGTGGGCCACTCCGCGATCGCTCGGTTCCGATGCTTCTGGGGCCGTGCCCCTTGGCCATAGGTCAACCCTAGGGAATCCGCTTCCCAGCCTGCCCCCCGCAGTTGGGCGTCAATTAACTGGCGGGTTTCCGCTTCATCGAGGTCTAAGGGTTGGGCGGCAGCTTGGGCGATCGTCTCCTGCTGCACTGGGGCGGGCTGCTCGGTGGCCGCCGCCTGTAGGGCTTCCAGGTGGGCTTTGATGGCGGCCAACTCCGAATCCTGTTCCTCCAGCACGGTTTCCGCGAGCTGCCGCAGTTCCGCCTCTTCCGCCGCTGTCGCCTGGGCTGAGGCAGCGACACTCTGGTACTGGGTCGCCGCCGACTGGTAGCGCTCCACCTCTGTCCGCAGCCGTTGCAGTTCCTGTTGCAGCGCTGCCGACTCCTGGGCGGGGTCGGGGGGCGGTACAAAGGGGCCGGGCTTGAAGCTGCGATCGCCCCCCCAGTTGCGATGGAACCAAATCCCTAACCGCCTTGCATAGCGCAGCGTTGCCAGGGCCGTCCGGTGGGTGCCCACCATATCGTGGGTGGCCCGATTGCCCTCGATCCGAATCTGGTCGAAGGCGGCATACACCTCCCCCACCACCAGGTTGCGATCGCGCAGCCGCCGCAAGAGGTCCCGCTGGGATTCGCGATCGTCCTCATAGAGCCCCGCCTTGGCCGCCGTGAGTTGGGCCAGCAACTCTGCAAACTGGCGCAGCTTAATCAAGCAGGTGCAAGGGTCGTCCTTGAAGTACCGCTCCGCCAACGTCCCCAGTTGCACGAGCCTCGGCTCATGACGATGCAGAAAGTCAAAATTGGGGGACAACGCTGGCCCTGGCA
The DNA here is from genome assembly GCA_027592485.1 of Cyanobacteriota bacterium. Taxonomy (GTDB): domain Bacteria; phylum Cyanobacteriota; class Cyanobacteriia; order Phormidesmidales; family Phormidesmidaceae; genus PCC-6406. Next base: position 1,764 of record JAQCKL010000039.1, on the reverse strand, counting down.
TGATTTCCCCAGTCAAGAGAGACCCATTTTTCTAAGGATGCCTCACCTCCACCCAGATGACCCATGGGGATAGTCTGCAATGGGGGGCCTCTGACCGATTGGATGAGGTCGCGATCGGTCTGGGCCTATTCGCCATCCCTAAGGAGACTGTGCCAGTTGCCCCTTTCCCGCCCTGTTCTCGAAAATGGTCTCAACGGCTGAAACCCTTGAAATTTCGTTGTTTCAGTGGGAATAGTTGCAAACTGTGCAAACATTCATGGTCTCTAATTCTCTATCAGTAAGGAAACTGGCTGGCACAGCACAGCCTCTGGACTAAATCTGGACTAGAGGGGCGATCACGCCACTCCCCTCTGAGGGTGTGCCAGTTAGGATCTCTACTGCCTTAATTGAGCCAGTGCTGAAGGCTCAGGGTGTGAAGAGTGCAGGACGCTGGTACGGGGGAGGACATTAGCGGTGACCTCTGCTGGGTACCTGTTGACCTGCATCACCTAGATCAATTGCAGTCGTCTGAATAAGGGCAACCGGAATTCCTGGAACTGCTGCACCTGTTGCGCGAGCTCTTGTTGATTCGCATCAGCCGATTCCAGAACATGCCCCTCCTTGATCAGCCGCTCCCCCTGTACCTGAAGAATGTTCCAGACAAATTGAACCGGGTCCACCTGCCGCTGATGGGCGAGTAGAAACAGTTGTTCTGGACGACTGACCTCCACCCCACTGGCCGTCACCGGAGACACCAGGAGTTGGGTATCTGCACCAAAGCGAGCCCGTTTGAGCAGGGCTTGATTCAGATGGGCCACTGACGAAGCGCGATCGCCCCCCAGCCAGGAGCAGATGACGGCGGGCGATCGCTGCGTTCTGCGTATCCACCGCCCCCGTTATCTGTCCCCAGCGGAGATGGCCTCAGAACTGGACTGGTTGATGGCGTTGCACCAGCACAGCCCAGTTGTGGTGCCGGAACCCTTGCCCACCCTAGCGGGCAAGTTTTGCCCCACGGTGCAAATTTTGGGGATGGCGACCCCCCGCACCTGTTCCTTAACTCGATGGTTGCCGGGGCGGTTTCTGCTGGATATTCCCCGCCCAGCGCGATCTGCCCCCCAGCATTTAGTCGCCATTGGGCGCTGTCTGGGGCAGTTGCACCACTACGCCACCCAGTGGACCCCGCCCCCCACCTTTACCCGCCCCAAGTGGAACTGGGACGGCCTATTTGGGACCCGAGCGGGCTACAGCCATGGGGGTGAACAGGTGTGGAGCCGAACGCCGCCGCCCTACCGCGATCTTTTTGCAGCGGTGGGGGCAGAGGTGCAGGGGGTGATGGCCGAGTTGGGGGAAGGGGCCGAGCAGTTTGGCCTGATCCACGGTGATTTTTGGACGGGCAACCTGGTGTTGCAAGATGAGGCGGTTGGGGCGATCGACTTTGCCGACTGTGGCCTGGGCTATTGGGGCTACGACCTAGCCCGCTGCCTGTATGATCTGGCGACTCCTGAAACCTCGTTAGTCGTATTAGACGATCTACTTCAGGGCTATACCGAGGTGCGGCCTTTTCCGGAGGCACAACTGCTCCACCTGCCGTTATTTATCGCAGCTCAGCAGGTGACCTTGGCCCTCTGGCGGGTGAACTGTGCCCAGGATCACCCTGGGTTTCGCACCCATCTCGATGCCCATCTCAGAAAAGCCGCTGATCGGGTGAGGACCCTGCTGGATTGGTAGAGGTGACGGTGTCCTGGCTCGTGCGTACCGAGTCCAGGGCGCGGGGGATCGGATCAT
>JAQCKL010000038.1 GCA_027592485.1 Cyanobacteriota bacterium | reverse complement strand
AGGCCCAGAGGCGCTGCAAATTTGGGTTGGAAACCCTCAAGCATCTCTTTAGAATGAAATAGCCCTGGGCCACTGCCATACGCTTAAATAATAGATCCCGACGTGCTCAGGGGAACCTATTTTAGCGTGATCCCTTGTCCTACATCACCGCATCGTGTCTTTTGGGATCTTTCTTTTGCTTCTTGGCTCCATTGGCAGCGGCTTTCGCTTTCTTTGCTTCCTTGTTGCCTTTCTTTTGTTTTGACATGAAAATTCTCCAGCCAGATTTTATGATTCGAAATTTATTTGTCTAACGGTCGATTGTTTTTAGAACTTCATTGGCATCCCGGTGGACTGCCTCGCAACGTGTAGCGTCGTCGCTGTTAATACCTTTATTTTAGTTTGGAATGCTCTGTTTTGACTGGAATTGTTGCATAAATAAACCTAGTCAAAGCAGGATTTTTAGTGATCTTGATCCGATTAGAACCCTGGATTTTGGCTTTCTAAATGTCTAAGACCCTTATCTATCAAGCCATCATTGATGCAATCAAGCTGTTTGAACCGTTTATGGTTCAGAGGCATGGACCCATACATTCATTTCAGTCAAAGCTAAGGGGCCAAACTGGGTCGCTAGGGCCACATCGGCGGCATCTCGACCGTAGGCGATCGCAATGCGATTGCCCCAGGGTGCTGCTTGGGTCGGATCAAAGGTATACCAACGCCCTCCCACAAAGGCTTCAAACCAAGCGTGCAGATCCATGGGGTCGAGCTGGTATAAATAACCCACTACCATGCGGCTTGGAATTGTTAAGCTGCGACACAGGGCCATCCCTAAATGCACAAAATCACGGCATACCCCCATCCGGATGTCTACCGTTTCCATTGCGGACGTAGACATATTGCTGGTGTCATAGCGATACTCAATATGGCGATGGATCCAATGCCGAATCGCATCGACTTGGCCATAGGCGGACTCAATACCCAAGACGATTTCATTGGCCAAATCACCGAGCAAGTCTGATTGGCAGTAGCGGCTCGGCAAGAGGAATTGAAGGGTGTAATCCGGCAATTCTTGCACGGGCACAAAAGCAGCATTCGATGCGATATCAATCGTGTCAGGGGTCTCGACCGTTACCGTCGTCTCGGCATAAAAAAGACCTTCGGGAATGAGCAACCGTTGGCATAGGTTGCCATAGGTATCGACATATTCAGCAACTGGGTAGTTGGGCTCAAATCGATACGCCTCTTCCACCACCCTCTGGCCTAATCCACTCCGAGGCCGCAGCATCAGAATTAGGGGAGAAGGGGCAAGGGCTTCGAATGACAGGTGACAACCTGCGCTCAATCGCATCAGGACTCTCGATGGGCAAAAGCATTCATTGAATTAGGGGAACCTATCCATTGCCGATTTATGTTGAAGCGGTAGCGACGCTAAGGGATTGATGATGCAGTCTTAGGGAATCAAAGTCGGCCCTAAATATGGGTTAACTTTGGTAAAGTCAATGTCCTATGTCATTGTATCTAAGTTATTAAATTGGGCGATGAGTAACCCTTCCTTTTGTGGGGGCAAAACGATGGCACGCCACCACATTCTTACCGCCGCTTTATTTGCCACCAGTCTGGGTCTCGGCTGGGTACCTCAGCGAGTGCTGGGTGTAGACAGTACCCCCACGGTGGCACCCACCCTAGAGGACGCCACTAGGGAAACCGTGGCCCAAACCCTGAACGGTTACACCCTGCTCCATGTCAACCCCACCGCTGGGGATGATAGGAATGGCGACGGTGGGCAGATGCGACCCTTTAAAACCATTACCTACGCCCTACAGGTCGCCGCCCCCAGCACCATCATCGTGCTCTCCCCCGGCCTTTACACCGAAGCCTCAGGGGAAACGTTTCCCATCCAACTGCGGGCTGGTGTCACCCTGCAAGGCACGCCCACCCCCAACACTGCCAATGTTGTTATTCAGGGTTCTGCGGCTTACCTCACCCCCAGCCAGGGCCTGCGCCACATTACCCTGCTCGGCACCGACCAAGCGGGTCTTGCCAATGTCACGGTCTCTAATCCCCATCCCCAGGGCCATGGTCTCTGGATCGAATCGGGTAGTCCGGTGATTGTGCAAAATGCTTTTGTGCGTAGCGGATCCACGGGTATTTATATTGCGGGCAATGGTAGCCCCGTCATCCAAGGCAACTACTTCTTTGAAAATGGGGATGCGGGTCTGATCGTCAATGGCCTCTCCTCTGCTCAGATTCAGGACAATGTGTTTGAGAGTACGGGGGTGGGTATTTCCGTTGCCCCTGCGGCTACCCCGCTGATTGTGGGCAACCAAATCTCCTATAACCGGGAGGGTCTGGTCCTCCATGCAGAGGCGCGCCCCCAGTTGCGCAACAACCAAATCCTCAACAATCGACGCAATAGCGTTCTGGACTACAGCCCTTGGCCGAGTGCAACCCCGACCAGTACGGTCGTGGCTGCCGCGATCGCTCCACCCCCAACGACTACCGCCCCGGTGGCTGCACCACCTGAAACCGTGACTGCAGCGCCTGTGGCTAATACGGCGGCCACCGCGACCGCCGGGCCTGAGGTGGCCGCCGCCACTCGTCCTGAGAGTGCTCCCCTGCCCCCCCTAGAGATAGCCGCTCCGGCTTCCCCAACGTTTGAACCGTTAACCGTGGAACCGTCCCCCAGCGTGGTGCCTACCGAGATCACCGTCGCCTCGCCGGTCTCCCCCACCCTGGCACCCGCCGCGACGCTGCCCGCTCTGCCTGACAACGCCGTCTCGATTGCCGTCGAAGTTCCCGTCCCACCCAACAGTGCTAGCCCGGTAGCCACTAGCCCGCCGGCCATTACCGTAGAGAACCCCAATAGTGCTGATGACCTGCGAGCCCGCCTCCGGCAGCGACTGAGTGACAGGGCTGATGGGGCCGTTGTCCCTGCCCCGGCAACCGCCGAGCCAGGGATTGCGATCGCAGTCATTCCTGCCCCTGAGCCCGATCCTGAGGTGGCAGCCGTGCCCTTGCCCACCCCCAGTGCGGCCCCTCGGGGACCTATTTCCAGCAATATTCTGATTGTGCCGGGGCAAAATATCCCCATTGGCAATGGCGGCTCGGCAACGGCGATCTTGGCTACGGGCCTCACCGCCGAAGACGGCCCCCCGCCTCCCCCCTCCCGCGCTACCATTCTGGGCCTCTATTACCGGGTGTTTGTCGATGCCAATGACGACACCAGCCGTGCCCAACTCGAAGCCCTCGTCCCCGATGCTTTCCAGGTGCGCGTCAATGGTCAACCGACGATGCAGGCCGGAGCCTTTAATACCCTGGCCGAAGCCCAAGCCACCTCCGATCGCCTCAATCAAGCCGGGTTACGGGCGCGGGTGGAATATATTCCTTAATCGTTTACTGCAATACCGTCAAAAAAATGAGGGAGCGGAAATTTCAGTGATCTCCGCTCCCTCATTTGATCTGGGTTAAGCCTAAGCTGCCGAACGTTTTCTAATGGGTGCGATCAGCCTGGTAGTAAACTTTGGAACCGTGATCAGCCACGTAATGGCAGGTGCGCATCGATCGCCATAGGAGCGTCCAAATGGGTTCGTTAGAGACGTGATAATAATCCCCCAAAACTGGCTTAATTGCCTCGGTGGCAGCCTTTAAATGGTAGTGGGGCATATTCGAAAAGATATGGTGCGCCACATGGGTGCCGATGTTGTGATGGATGTTGTTGATGAAGCCGTAGTCATGGTCAATGGTTGACAGTGCCCCCTTCAAGAAAAACCAATCATCGTTGCGATACCAGGGCAACTCAGGCACGGTGTGGTGCAAATAGGTCACCAAATCGAGCCAGATCACAAAGACGATGTAGGGCATCAAGTAATACTTGACGACAAAGAGTAGGCCAAACTGCAAGCCCAACACCATCAAACCCGCGACCATTAGGCTCCAGCAAATCGTGCTGGTGATCACATCCCGTTTTTCGGAAGGCTTAAAGAGCTGATTTTGGGGTGAGAAGTGGGAATGGTTGTTCCCCCGAGTACCGACAAACAAATAAACCGGGTAGGCCAATAGCAACAGCTGAAATCGGATCAGCTTGATGGACCAGCTCATGGTTTCATACTCAGACTGAGGCACGGGAAACCAGCTTTCGTCCGTGTCCATATTGCCGGTATTCGCATGGTGATGGCGGTGACTAATGCGCCAGCCGTGGTAGGGCACTAAAATCGGCGAATGGGACACATGGCCAATCAAACTATTGAGCCACTTATGCTTGGAAAAAGAGCCATGGCCGCAGTCATGACCTACCACAAATAGCGCCCAGAACATGGTGCCTTGGGCGAGCCAGAAAATCGGGAAAAACAACCAGGAGTTGAAATACGCCGCTAGGGCATAAAGCCCAGCAATAATGCCAAAATCTAGGAATAGATAAGCGAGCGACCTAAAGGTATTGGGCTCGAAGCAATAATCGGGAATCGCGTTTCTGACATCCTTGAGCGTGAATGGCAGTTCTTGCCTGAAAGAAGCAGCGACCGGCTCAGCCGCCGCTGGGGACGAATCAATTAATTGCACAAACTAATCTCGGTTAAGGACGCAACGCTACTTGAAGTCCAAGATGCAGAGGTGGGGTGCTAAAGCTGGGTTAGAGCCGCTTTACAGCATCGGGAGCGCAGCAGAGTTTTCAAAACTTCACAATACTGCAACCAGGCCCAAAACACTAGCCTTCATAAGGTTTGCGCTGATCCCAAGCCTGTTTTTACAATGCTGCTGGAATTAAGGACTGGGTTCGTGGTCGCTCACAGGTCAGATCCTGGTCTGGAGCCACTTCAGGGCTTCTCGTCGGCTCAGGGGGGCGAGGCTATGGGTTGCAACGAATTCCTGGACGGCTTGGGCATTGGTTTTGGAATATTCCCGTAGTGCCCAACCGATCGCCTTTTGCAGGAAAAATTCCTTGGAGGCCGCATTGTCTTGGATGAGCGCAAACAGTAAGCCTTCGTCTGTCGCCGTTTTGTACATCAGCTGAAACAGTAAGGTGGTGCGCCGCAACCACATATTATCGCTGCACCGCCAAGCCTCAATTGCGGCTCGGCCTGCCTCTGGATAGCGCTGATAAATTTCGCCAACGGTGTGAATGGCGAGATTGTCGACGGTGTCCCACCAAGACTGGGTGGTAATCAGTTGCTCCACCGTCGGTAACAGGTCGGGGATGAGCTGCTTGCGGAAACGCTCCAACAGATCACAGCCAACATATTGAAACTCCCGCTGGGGCAAAGCCCAGAGCGACAATAGGACCGATGGCAGCCCATTGAGTTCGGGCAACCCTTGCGCCCTCACAAACTGTTTGAATAGGGTGGTGCGTTCTGGGGTCTTGATGCCCAAAAACTGAAACTGGTCGCGCATGTAACGCTCCATCGCCGGTGCATTCTCGGGATGACCATGGTGCTCGAAATGGGTGCGCAGCGATCGCAGGTAAGGGTCACTCACGGTTGTTTACCAGACTTTTGTCATGATGTTCGGGGCAGCCCAGTCGCAGATTGCGATCGCCCAAGGGCCAATTGGCGGAGCAAGCCGCCAACGCTGTAGGGAGACTGGCTCTGAAGATTGGGGCATGAGGGCCACCACTGGGGATTCGGCCAGATAGCCAAACCATTGTGCCAGGACCTTGAAGTGTGAGAGCTTGATAGCCCGCTAGCCTTCTCGTTGTGTCAAGACAAGGCTAGGTTTGCTAAATCCCAGCGTCTGCCTACTGTACAACTCACTATCGGGATCCATGGATATCATTTTGGCAACTGCGGACCACCTCAATGACGCGGCAACCTTATTTGACCAGTATCGGGTGTTTTACGGGCAGTCTTCTAATCTGTCAGGAGCCCAGCGATTTTTGGCCGAGCGTTTCCAAAACCAAGACTCGACTATTTTTCTGGCCATGGACCAAGGCGCGGCAGTGGGCTTCACCCAGCTCTATCCCAGCTTTTCTTCGGTGTCCATGGGACCGATCTGGGTTTTAAATGATTTGTTTGTGGCGGTATCCCATCGGCGGCGAGGGATTGCGAAGCAACTGATGCAGCGGGCTGCGGCCCATGGCCGTGAGACGAGAGCAATTCGGTTGGCGCTCTCGACCCAAATCACCAACAGCGGTGCCCAATCCCTCTATCGCTCCCTGGGGTATGAGGAGGATACGGAGTTCAAGCATTTTGGTTTGACGTTGTAATTGTCAAGGGGGCGTTAAGAGTGAAACGCCAATTCCCCCTGTGAAGTCCAAGCAGCCATCCTTCATCTCAGCCATGGCTGCAGCAGCCACCTGGCCCTGCCCCCCAAACAAGCGATCGAGACGAAAGCGATGGTAGTTGCTCACCAGTTGGGGCAACGGTAAGAGCTGCTTGGCCTCATCCCCATACAAACGCTGGTGCAGTTGGGGCAACTGATGCCAAGGGCAGCGAATATCGTGGTGATGGGCGTTGTGGTAACCAAAGTTGAGGTACAGCAGGTTGAGCCAGGCATAGCGCTTCGACACCACATTAGAAAAGGTATGGGTCTGCTCGTAAACGCGATCGCGCTTCGGGAACTCGGCCCCCATCACCACATAGTCATAGGTATGGTGGAAGGCATCGGCAAACCGCATCAAATTCACAAAGGCGACATACACCAGACCATAGAGCACCAGAGCTTTGGGGGATACCCAGCCCAGCAGGGCAAACAACCCGCCGCGATAGAGCAACAGCAATACCGTATGTCCCCTGAAGGGAGCCTTCTCGGGATTGGTGAATGCCGCCACCATCAACCGCCACCGCAGCCAAAATTCAAGCCACGGGAAATAGGCCCACTCTAAGGCCACACAAACCCGGCGCAGCCATGGGGGTAAGGCGGCAAAGAACGCACCCATCTCAAACGGCACAAAATCAGCATGGTGAATATGGTGATTGAGGTGATGTTGCACCAAGTCTGCGTAGGGGGCATAGCAGGCCCCGTTGAGGTGGGTCATCAGACGACCCGCGACCCCATTGGCCCAGTGCTGCTTAAACAGATTGCTGTGGATTAATTCATGGGTGGCTAACGCTGATAGGACTAACCCGTGGAGCAGCAGCAGTGCCCCCAGCAAATTGAGGATCCAAGGGAGTTGCACCAGCAACCCAATGCCCAAGCCATAGGCCAGCAGGGTGTAGGTCAGCAGACTGCAATTGAGGAGAAGCGCCATGTCAGGCCCCTGCCTCTGTTAATGCTGGCATTGTGGGCACTGACAGCGTGGGTACAATGCTGCGCCCATGGGGGTAGAGCCCCTCACAATGCTGGGGACTGACGGCCAAAATGCCGGACGCGCCACCCCTATCGAAACTCAGCACAGCGGCCCAGCGGCTGCCTACGGGCCAGGGATAGGCCATGGAATACCCTTCGACAACGTTCCTAAACCGTAGTTAAAGGGGCAGGTCAAAAATGTTTATGGGCTACAAATGCTGCCTTAAGGAGATTTTCAGGTAAGGATTGGAGGCTGGAGGAGAGGATGGGGAACTCACTGCACCTGTTTCCCAGTCTCTGGCTGGGGAATCGCTATGGAGGCTCTGCCTCCATAGGTGGTGGGGGTATATCAGCCATTATTTTGAAAACCTCTGATTCTTATCCAAAGGATAAGAATCAGAGGTTTTGAGGATATATTGACGAGTCAAAAACGCGCTTATATGAGGTCCGCTTAAATACCCATACTTTGTCATTCCGTTGGCGGAGCCGCGCCACTGGCGCTGTGCAACGGAAGCCGCTACGCGTTGGCAACGCCTGCCTGCAAGGCATACGACATGACACAGGTGATTAACCGGACTTGATATTACAGCGGGCGATAGACCCGGTAGTTGACATTGGGGAAGATATTGTCGATCGCCTCCACCTTCTCTAGCCAGCCCGAGTCGATTTTTCCAGCCGGGATGTCTTCCCAGAGCTTGTTGAACCGCAGGAGGTGCGATCTCGTCCGCCGCACCGCATAGGGCACCATCGTCCCCGTCCGCATGATGAAGGCCCAGTCTGAAGATTGGGCTAATAGCAGTTCCCGTGCCGCTTGGTTCAGTGCCCGCCATTCCAGCTCATCCGCCGGTTCCCGCTTGGCCAGCTCAATCATCCGCTCTGTGGCCTTGTGCAAGTGGGGGTAAATCCAGGCATTGGTTTCATTCAACCAATATTCATGGAAACCCTTGTAGCCCCAACTCGACTGGGAGGGGCGGGAAACCTGCTGGGTGGGATTGGCCTGGAGGTAATCCGCCAAGTGGGTCATGTCATAGGTATTTTGGTCGTACCAGCTCTTGCGGAATAGGTAATCCAAGAACCAAGGCCCTTCGTACCACCAGTGGCCAAACAGTTCCGCATCGTAGGGGGACACGATAATCGGGGGCCGATGCATGATGCCGTGGAGATGCTCCACCTGCCGCTCTCGGTTGAAGGCAAAGTTGCTGGCATGTTCGGCGGTTTTTTCCTTCGCCCAATAGGGGTCGTACCAATCCTTCTCAGACAGCCCGAGGCCCTTGCCGGTGATTTTGTGGTACTTGATGCCCACATTTTTGCGCTGGCCATTGGGCATGATGTAGGGCTTGATGTACTCGTATTCCGCATCCCAGCCCAAGTCCCGATAGAACTCCCGGTATTCCGACGCACCGGGATAGCCCACCTGGGAGGACCACACCTGCTGGGAAGACTCATGGTCCCGCCCAAAGGCAGCGACGCCGGTTTCGGTATAAATCGGCGCGTAGGAGCCAAACCGGGGCCGGGGCCGACCATAGAGAATGCCGTGACCATCGGTGAGGAAGTAGCGCAGGCCAGCATCCGCCAGCATCCGCTCGACGCCTTCGTAGTAGGCGCATTCCGGTAGCCAAATCCCCTTGGGGGCACGGCCAAAGTTCTCCTCATAGCTTTCGCAGGCCACCTGAATCTGTGCCCACACGGCCTCGGGATACATTTTCATCAACGGCAGATAGCCGTGGGTGGCTCCGCAGGTGATGATTTCGAGGTTATTGCTGTCTTGGTATTGCTTAAAGGCTTTGACCAGGTCGCGATCGTAGCCCTCCCAAACCTGGCGCACATGGTTGAATTCTTGGGCGTAATGCTCAGCCAGATAACGGACATGGCCGTTGTGGGTATTCCGCTCAATTTCCAGCTCGGTCAACTCTTCGAGCTGAGCCAAGTGGGCATCATAGCGATCCTGTAGCAACGGATCCCGCAGCATCGACACCAAGGGCGGCGTCATGCTCATGGTGATTTTGAAATCGATCCCGTCCCGCTTCAGCCCCTCGAACATGGTCAGGAGGGGGACATAGGTCTCGGTAATCGCCTCAAATAGCCATTCTTCCTCCAACACAAAGTCGCTTTCAGGGTGGCGCACATAGGGCAGGTGGGCGTGGAGAACCAGGGCCAGATATCCGATGCTCATAGGATGCGGAGATAGCGTATGGGGCGGGGATCAATTGCAACGTTGCTTCCATCAACGTCCCAAAAATTGTAAAGCAAAAGATAAACCCTTTTGATTGCTGCGAAATACATCATCAAATATGGGCTGGATGTCATGGGGGCTGATCCCACCGAGCGATCGCCCTGAAATCTGGCTATCCGATGAAATTGCCAGATGAATAAGGCTCGTAGCGATTGTGATCGTCATCAGCCGTTGCCCACCTGAGCGGGTTTAACGGGTCACTTGCCGAAAGTATTTGTACATCTCTGGCAATCGCTTTTGAATGGCCGCGAGCTTGAGCCAGAGCTTATGGGGAATTGCCGGGTAGCCCGCTACCGTTTCTCCGGCAGCAATGTTGCTGCTAATCCCGGCTTTGGCAGAGGCGATCGCCCCATCTCCCACTTTGACATAGTCCGCAATGCCCACTTGCCCCGCTAAAATCACCCGCTGACCGAGCTTGACCGCCCCAGCTAATCCGGTTTGGGAGGCCAGCGCACAGTTCGGGCCAATGTCAGAGCCGTGGCCAATTTGCACTAAGTTATCAATTTTGGTGTTGGTGCCGATGCGCGTCACCCCCAGGGCAGGGCGATCCACCGCTGAGTTACAGCCAATTTCAACCCCGGCTTCTAAAATCACATGGCCCGATTGGGGCATTTTCAGCCAGCCCTCAGGGATCGGGACAAATCCAAACCCCTCGGCCCCGATCGCCACCCCACTGTGAATCACGCAGTCAGGCCCAATCTGCGATCGCTCATGGATCACACAATTGGCATGGAGAACGGTGCGATCGCCAATGGTTACCCCTGGGTAAATCACCACATTCGGGTAGATGCAAACCCCATCCCCCAGGGTGACCCCCGCTTGGATCACCACATGGGGAGAGATGGAGACGCCTTTGCCCAGTTGAACGGTGGGGTGAATGATCGCAGTGGCATCGATGCCCGGTTCCGGTTGGAACGGTTGATAAAAGCAGCCAATCGCCTGGGCTAAAAGCGCCCGAGGCACCTTTGTGGCCAGCCAGGGGAGTCCTCGCGCCGTGGCCTGGGCTTGGAGAGTGGGGTCTAGGGGCAAGATCAACGCCGCCGCTGCCGTGGTCGCAATGTGATGGGCGTACTGATCGCTGCCGACATAGCTCAGGGTTTGGGGCTCGGCCTGCTCAATAGGAGAGAGTCCCTCCAAGGTTGGATCATTCTCCAGAGAAACCGTTGGTGCTGCACCCTGTTGGGCGAGCTGCTCCACTAACGTACTGAGCTTCATCGCCATTGCCCCCATCCCCTTTTCTTGAAACTGCCCTATCATCTCAATTTCAGGCAAAATATATTGCCTTTAGAGAAAAGCCTACCTGCTGGGGTTTCCTCTTTTGAGCTTTGCCGGGTGAATTCCACTGTTACTGGGCTTCGGCTTCGGAGGTATTCAGCTGCTGCTGAAGCGCTGCCATTTGACGCTGTAAGTCTTTGAGCGATTTCTGCATCTCGGGCAACCGATGGAACGCCGCCGAGCATTTCAAAAACTCCCGGTAGGGAATTGCCGGACTGCCCAGGATCGTACTGCCTGGTGCCACCCGATTATGGATGCCGGTTTTAGCCCCAGCCCTGACCCCCTTGCCAATTTGCACCTGGTTGGCCACACCCACCTGCCCCCCGAGGATCACCTGATCTTCCACCTGCACTTGACCGGCCAAGCCCACCTGAGCGGCCATCACACAGTTTTCGCCAATTTCGCAGTTATGGCCAATGTGAACCTGGTTATCTAGCTTGGTATTGCGGCCAATGCGGGTGATCCCCACGGCGGGGCGATCAACGGTGCTATTGCAGCCCACCTCAACGCAGTCGTCCAAAATGGTGATGCCCGACTGCTCAATCTTTTCCCAACCATCCGGGGCCATGGTGAAGCCAAATCCCTCGGAGCCGATCGCCGCCCCGCTATGGATCACACAGTCAGCCCCAATCTGGCTGCGCTCATGGATGACGCAATTGGCATGGAGGACGGTGCGATCGCCAATGGTCACCCCCGGATACACCACCACATTGGGATGGATGCGGACGCCATCGCCGAGGGTCACTCCCCCTTGAATGACGACATGGGCGGCGATCGCTACCCCTGCACCCAGCACCGCCGTCTCGTCAATCACCGCCGTCGGATGAATGCCCGCCGGTGGGTGAAAGGGTTGATAAAACAACGGCAGCGTCCGCGCAAACGCTAAGCGCGGATCCTTAGCACTGAGCCAGGCAATCCCTCGGGCGATCGCCTGCTCCTGTAACGCGGGCTCTGGGGGCAAAATCAAGGCACCCGCCCCAGTCGTACCGACATAAGCGGTAAACTTGGCCCCTTCGATGTAGGTAATGGCGCTCGTTTCCGCCTCTTGTACCCCCATCACCTGGGTGATCTCAGGGTCAATCTCGGGATGCTCAGTAAGACTAGACTGCTCTGTGATCCCGAGATGCTGGGCAATCTCACTGAACTTCATGGTGGTATGGGCATCGGCATTTCCCCATTACGCTACCAGAAACGCGACACACTCCACATGGGCGGTTTGGGGAAAGAAGTCAGCAGACTGAATCTGCCGCAGGTGGTAGCCTCCCTCACCACAGAGCTGCTTGAGATCTCGGGCTAAGGTCGCTGGGTTACAGCTCATATAGACAATCTTCTGGGGATGGAGCTCGATCAATGCGGCCAATACCGCCCCATCACACCCCTTCCGAGGCGGATCCAAAAGCACCACATCCGGTGGACCCCCCAAACTCTCAGCCACCTTCGGCAATAACGTTGCCACCGTTCCGGTCTGAAAGCGAACATTCCTAATGCCATTCAGCTTGGCATTTTCCTGGGCTGTCTCTACGGCCTCTTGTTGGACCTCCAAGCCCAATGCCTTTTTGACCTGTCGCGCTAGGGGTAACGTTAATGTGCCAATGCCACTGTAGGCATCTACCAGGGTCTCCTCACCGGTCAACGCCAACTGGTCCACAATGACGCCTAACAGCCGCTCGGCCTGCTCGGTATACACCTGAAAGAATGTGGTGGGATAGATGTAAAACCGTAGCCCCGCAAACCGTTCTTCTATATAGGGGCGTCCCACCACAAAGCGGGTTTCCGAACCGAAAATGGTGTTGCCCTTATTCCCATTCAGGTTGACGCAGACCCCCACTAGGTTCGGGTAGCGCTCCTTCCATTCATCGGCCAACGCTTCGATCTCAGGCAGATCCCAGGTGCTACTCACCAGGGTCAACAAGATTTCCCCCGTGCGGCGACCGATGCGGAGCGCCATATGGCGCAGCCCTTGGGTCCCTTGCTCTGGGTCGTAGATTCCCCAGCCTTGTTTCTGAATATCTTGTTTCACCTCTGCCAGTAGCGGGTCCAAGCGCTCATCTTGCACTGGGCATTGGTTGAGGTTAATGATTTGGTGGGTGCCTTTGCGGTAGTAGCCCGCTTTTACCTGCCCTTCCGCCGATAGCGCCAGGGGATAGGTCACCTTATTGCGATACCGCAACGGGTTGCTGGCGGCCAGGATCGGGGCGATCGGAACATCCTTAAATCCACCGATGCGCTCTAAGGCATCCTTGATCTGCTGCTCCTTGGCCCGCAGTTGCGCTGGGTAATCGATCGTTTGCCACTGGCAGCCCCCGCATTTATCCGCCACGATGCAGGCCGGTCGGACCCGATCCGCCGACGGCTCCAGAATCTCCAGCACCTTGCCCCGCCCGAAGGTGGGCTTGATAAAGACGAGACGGGCCTGGATGCGATCGCCCGGTACCGTATCCGGCACAAACACCACCCGGTTCTCCCAGCGCCCCACCCCCTCACCCTGACTACTGAGATCAGTAATCTCTAGCTCCAGAGCTTGCCCTTGCTGCCAACTCGTCATATTGTGGTGCCCCTTAAGCGGCGGCTGGAAGATTGCTGCGTCAGCATAGCACCTACCCCCAAGGCACTTGCATAATCCAGGCAATGGACTTTCAAAGTTTCAGGTGGGGCATGGGCATATTAAAAGCAATGAACTTTTAAACCGCTAACCCTGGAATTCTGACATGTCTGAGCCGAACAGCCCTGAGTCTACTCTGGACATCACCGTTGCAATTCCAGCCTACAACGGGGCCAAGCGTATTCCGCTAGTCTTAGATCGCCTCAAGCGGCAGATCAAAACAGAAGGTCTGCACTGGGAAGTCCTTGTTGTGGACAATAATAGCCAAGACAACACCGCTGAAGTTATTAAGCAATGTCAAACGCAGTGGTCAGACGAAGTTTCCTTGCGTTATTGCTTTGAGCCTCGTCAAGGCGCGGCATTTGCTCGTCAAAAAGCAGTTAAAGAAGCCAAAGGAGAACTTATTGGCTTTCTAGACGATGATAATCTTCCCGAAGAAAACTGGCTTTCTGAAGCAGTTGGTTTCAGCCATCGATACCCTCATGCGGGTGCATTTAGCGGGCGAATTTATGGCTGTTATGAGGTCTCTCCCCCAGAAGGTTTCGAGAAGATAAAAGCATTTCTTGCAATTCGTGATCACGGCTCTGAAGTCATTTCCTTTGAGGCAGACAAGCTCAGGCTACCCCCTGCGGCTTCTTTGGTAGTACGTAAACAGGCATGGCTTGAATGTGTTCCAACTCAACCAGCTTTGACTGGAAAACTTCCCGGCTTATTCATCCAAGGTGACGACTATGAACCATTGCTCTACATCTATAAAGGCAACTGGGAAATTCTATACAATCCCGACCTGAAAACCTCTCATCAAATTCCACCCCAAAGATTTGAGGAAAAGTACTTATTAACTTTAGCTAGAGGCTGTGGCTTATCCACCTCACAGCTTTCGCTAATTACAGCAGTCAGTTGGCAGAAGCCAATAATTGTAGCTCGTATTTTCCTGGGAAGCTTGCGCCGCATATTATTTCATTTTATAAGATCAAGAAGTCGTCTTAATCAAGATTTGGCTGCAAATTTTGAATTTGAATTTGCCCTAGGTAGTCTTTTGAGTCCTTTTTATATCCGTCGTTGGTAATGAATGCAATGACTTCACTTAGATTGAGCTGATTTCTAAATGCATATTATTGTTTTTACACCAGAACCAAGCTCTAAAATGGGTGGCCAACCTCTTTCAACATTTGAGGTTTGCCAATACCTGGCTGGGAAAGGACATCTGATTACACTCTTATTCATAAAAGAAGGGGACCTTCTAAACGAATATAAAAAATTTTGCGTTCAAACTATATTAATTAAGTATTTTGATATCGATCATAAAAATCTAGCTAAAACTGTTCTGCTACTCTTTCAACAATTGGTCTCA
Source organism: Cyanobacteriota bacterium (assembly GCA_027592485.1). Lineage (GTDB taxonomy): Bacteria > Cyanobacteriota > Cyanobacteriia > Phormidesmidales > Phormidesmidaceae > PCC-6406. The sequence goes on along the minus strand of JAQCKL010000038.1, from coordinate 345 downwards.
GCTTGTCGAAAGATGTCAGGTGGTTATGGATCGGAATCAAAAATACTTTATACCGACACCCATAAATGTTGTCTATTTATCTACTTGATATCTATCTTTTTTCAATGCCCTACAGTTTTTCACGTTCGGCAACCTGTACTCAAGCCGATGCCCCTAAAATATAGGTTTGGCGTTCGTGGAATGAATCAGCTTATTGCCGTTTCTCGCGCCCTTAAAAATTCCTGGATTCAAGACGGAGGAATTAAAAGTATTAGGGGTGCCAACACGCATGTGATTTATAAGAGGATGTTTGAAAAGTCGGTCTTGAAGTAATAAAAGCTCTCAGGGTATAAGTTGCGACAAGTA